>CAZMAE010000020.1:0-48766 GCA_964564205.1 uncultured Odoribacter sp.
ATTAATCCCTTTCTTTCAATCTGTCAGCCATTGTTGCTCCACACCCCTTCGAATACCTTTTCCGTTGATCCTTCAAGCCAGATATCGGTGAAATGATTGTCGGCTGTCTTTTTGAAACTCACTGATAATGTACCTCCTTTGGTCAATAGGGTATAAGTGTTTTGCGGGTCTTCCCGTTTTACGGCTACCACCAGGGCCGAAGCAACGCATCCGGTGCCGCAGGCCAGGGTTTCGTTTTCCACCCCTCTTTCGTAGGTTGCTATTAGAATATGGTCTTCTGCAGGAGTGATAAAATTGACATTTGTACCTTCTGGTCCGAATTCTTCTGCATACCGTATTTTTTGTCCTTCATGGTAGGTATCTATCTGAAAAGCGTCCTGGACGATTCGGACATAATGCGGAGAACCTGTGTTCAGGAAGAAATAGTCCGGTCCGGTATAAATTGTAGTGACATCCTGCATTTTTATCCGTACGCCTGAGGTGGTCAACCGGCCTTCGTGGGCTCCGTCGGCAGCCATAAAACAGACGGAGCTGCCGGATAAACCGGAATGATGGGCATAGGCAACTATACAGCGGCTTCCGTTGCCGCATAAGCTGGCTTCTTTACCGTCTGCATTGAAATAGCGCATCCGGAAATCGTAGCCGGGGCAATCTTCGAGCAGCATCAGTCCGTCGGCTCCGATGCCGAATTTACGGTTGCATAAGCGATGAACCATTGATGGGGTCAGATCGTATAAATGGAAACGGTTGTCGATGATTATAAAATCGTTACCGGCTCCTTGATATTTTTGAAACTTAATATTCATAATGTGATGTTAACCTTTGCTAATTAAGAATTCCTTAATATTTCCCTGGCAAAGATATTGTTAGTATTGTAATTCGCAAATAGAATCAGAAAAAGTAACAAATTTAAACCCGAGAAGATATGAAAATAACAAAGATTATTTTTCCGATGGTGTTCGGAATTGCAGGTGGTCTGGCGGCAGTTTTTATTGCTGAGGGTTTTAAAGGTGAGAAAAATCTGCCTGTGATGCAACACGAGGTTGTAGGGCCAGGGTTGACCCGTCCTGTGGTCCATCAGCCCCAGGACCAAGGCTTTGGAGGTAATGCCGGTAGTGTCGATTTGCGTGAGGCTGCCAAAAGGACAGTTCCGGCTGTGGTTAATGTGACGCCGGTGCAAATGGGCCGGGTATATTATGGCAATCCCCTGGATTTTTGGTTCGGTGGCGGAAGGGCTCAGGTGCGGGAGGAACCCATCGATATGGGAATCGGTTCCGGTGTAATTATCACTTCGGATGGTTATATCATTACCAACAATCATGTGGTTGCCAAGAGTGATAAAGTGATGGTGACGTTGAATGATAAGCGGAAGTTTGAGGCTAAATTGATCGGAACAGATCCGGATACGGATATAGCCCTGTTGAAAATCGATGCCGATGATTTGCAGCCGATAGAATACGGAAATTCCGATGATGTGGTGTTGGGGGAATGGGTATTGGCCGTCGGGAACCCTTACAACCTGACTTCCACGGTAACCGCTGGTATTATCAGTGCAAAAGCCCGTGGATTAGGGGGAAAGATGAGTCTGGAATCTTTTTTGCAGACAGATGCTGCCGTGAATCCCGGAAATAGCGGTGGGGCATTGGTTAATGCCAAAGGAGAATTGATCGGTATCAATACAGCTATCCAATCGCCCACAGGGAGTTATTCCGGCTATTCTTTTGCGGTTCCGGTGAATGTGGCCCGTAAAGTGGTCAGTGATTTGAGGGAATTTGGTAAGGTACAGCGGGCTGTATTGGGTATCCGTATGGGAGAATTGAATGCTGAAATAGCCCGGGAGATGGGATTGGAAGAGACTTCGGGTATTTATGTCAGCGAGGCAATTGAAGGAGGAGCTGCGAACAAAGCCGGTATCAAAGAGGGCGATGTCATCCGTAAAATCAATGGTTATGAGGTTGTCACCATACCTCAGCTGACGGAGCAGCTGGGACAATATACCCCGGGTGATACCATTCAGATAAGTTTGAGGCGGAACGGACAGGAAAAGGTTGTCGATGTGGTGCTTCAGAGCACCTTCGGAGAACTTGCGGTGAATGCCGGTACCGGAATTTTAGGAGCCCGGGTCGTTCCTTTAACTCAGGAAGATCAGTATCGTTACCGTCTGAATAAAGGAGTGAAAATCAGCGAACTGAAAAACGGTAAGTTTAAATCGGCAGGTTTATCTGCAGGGTATATTATCGTGAAAATCAACAATACGGTGATTTACAATAGTGAAGATCTGGAAAGAGCCATTAAATCTGCAGGTGGCGAAGGTGTTTTTGTGACTGCCGTGAGTCCCCGTGGGCGTGTCGAATATTTCGCTTTTTCCTTGGCGAATTAAAAAATGTTAATGCTGTAAGATTGTTGAATTTAACAAATTGGTAAATGAATAAAAAACCATACCTTTGCGACACGTTTGCAGTGGTATAAAAAGATAGTATGAGACAACTAAAAATCACCAAATCAATAACCAACAGGGAAAGTGCATCTCTTGATAAGTATTTGCAGGAAATCGGTAAGGAAGATTTGATTACCGTTGAAGAGGAAGTGGAGCTGGCCCAGAGGATCCGGAAGGGGGATCAGAGGGCTTTAGAGAAGCTGACTCGAGCTAACCTGAGGTTTGTTGTTTCCGTGGCTAAACAATATCAGAATCAAGGTCTGAGTCTGCCCGATCTGATCAATGAAGGGAATTTGGGGTTGATTAAAGCGGCTGAGAAGTTCGATGAAACTCGCGGTTTTAAGTTTATTTCCTACGCCGTATGGTGGATACGTCAGTCCATATTGCAAGCTTTGGCAGAGCAGTCGCGGATTGTGCGTTTGCCTTTGAATCAGGTCGGTTCTTTGAACAAGATCAATAAGGCGTATTCCCGGTTTGAGCAGGAAAACGAAAGACGGCCTTCTCCGGAAGAGTTGGCTGATTCTTTGGATTTGCCGGCTGAAAAAGTGGCTGATACCCTTCGGGTTTCCGGACGTCACATCTCTGTGGATGCTCCGTTTGTCGAAGGTGAAGATAACAGTCTGCTGGATGTGCTGGTCAATGATGATTCACCTGTGGCCGACCGTACGCTGATCAGCGAATCGCTATCGACCGAAGTGGAAAGGGCGCTGTCTACATTGACCGAAAGGGAACGCGACATTATTAAATTGTTCTTTGGTATCAATTGTCAGGAGATGACTTTGGAAGAGATCGGCGAAAAATTCGGTCTCACTCGTGAGCGTGTCCGGCAGATCAAGGAAAAAGCCATCCGGCGGTTACGCCATTCTTCCCGCAGTAAGTTGCTTAAGACCTATTTAGGATAATAGAAGAAGCCGCCGGAAACGACGGCTTTTTTGCTTTTGTTTGCGTAATTTGTTGCGGAAAAATCAGATTGGCCGGAGTAGAAGAATACGTCTGCGGGTTTAATGTTTAACTTTCATATAATGGAGTACAGGGAGGATAGATTTCGGTTGTTGGCTGGAACAATAGACGTTACTGTGTCCGGCAGTTGTTTTCACAGTGAGAAAGGAGTGTCGGAATGGCATATTGTGGTAATACCGGATGAGACTGCGGAGGATTTTGTCGGCCAGTTGCAGGCGGTACATGAAGCGGAGGAACTTTGGTGCTCCAGACATATTGCCGGAAAGGGAAGGTGTTGTTTCAGACGTTATTTTTTGAGTGATGCGGCCAACCAGTATATGATCTTGCAGGAGCAGTTAGAGGGGAAAAAGGCGGGAAAGGTATCGGTGGTGCAACAACCTCTTTTGAACCGGACCAAGGTTGCTCTTTGGGCATATTATCAGCAAGGACATCGGGAGGGACCTTACCGTCAGCATTGGTTTTCTCGGCAGGCAACAACAGAGACAATGAATTCCGCTATTCAAACGCATAGCCTTTTTGAGTCCTATCGGGAGGATTTAGCGGAAAAAAACATGACTATTCGTGAACATTGTCTGAGAACCTGGTTATTTGTCCGTGATATTGACGTAAACTATAAAGGGGTGGTGGAAGCCCGTAAGGAATTTTTTTGCAGACAGGGCTTGACAGAACAGACGCATTTCATTGCCAGTACGGGTATCGAGGGGCGGACTTCGGGAAGCGGTAGTTGCGTGGCGATGGATGCACATGCCGTGTCGGGACTTCGGCCGGAACAAATATGTTATTTGAGGGCTTTGGATTATCTGAATCCTACCTGGGAATACGGGGTGACTTTTGAAAGGGGAGTTAGCATTTTGTATGGTGACCGGAAACAGGCTTATATTTCCGGTACTGCCAGTATCGATAACCGGGGAGAAATTGTTGGACCGGGGGATATCGTAGTCCAGTTGGACCGGATGTGGACCAATGTCCGGGCATTGCTGAAGGAAGGTGGATACGATGCTGCCGATATTGCACAAATGATCATTTATATGAGGGATCCCGGCGATTATCAGAAGATCAAAGATTTCTTTGTCCGGAATCTTCCCGGTATACCCCGCGTGATGGTTTGGGCGCCTGTTTGCCGGCCCGGATGGTTGGTAGAGACGGAATGTATAGCTATTAAAAAGATACAGCATGCAGAATATGCCGATTTCTGTTGAAAAACGGTTTTTGGGGAAGGGGCAGCTGTAACCGGAAAATGGAAGGGTTATTTATTGGGGGAAATAGTGGTTTGAAATTTGTAATTTTTTAATAAAATCACTATTATTGTTCTGTTATAAGCAAAATGTTTATGATGGCTGGTGGGCGGGGGTTGGCCAATTGGGCCAAGTCGGACTACAGGGCTTGTTTGCCTGCCGGCAGGTTTTTGTGGATGAAGCAAGTTCAGTAGAGAAAAGTATTCTGTCCGGAATCTGAGCTGGGAGGGACAGGTTTGTGTCTGCATTTCGATTTGCCTTGCCGTTTATAGCGGATGGAAATAAGGTGGCCGGTGCGGAGAATGGAAAAAATAAACGTTAATAGGATAATAAATTGAAAATGAAGACTGTAAATCTTGTGTTACCTTTAGCTGGCTTGGCTGTTTTAAGCGGGTGTGCTGACAGGAATAAAAAAGCGGAGCCAAAGAAACCTTTAAATATTGTATATATCATGACCGATGATCATGCGCAGCAGATGATGAGTTGTTATGATCAGCGGTATGTGCAAACTCCTAATCTTGACAGGATTGCCCGTGAAGGAGTGAAATTTACCAATAGTTTTGTATGTAATTCTCTTTCAGGTCCGAGCCGTGCAGTGTTGTTGACCGGCAAGCATAGCCATAAAAACGGATATATGGATAATACTGAAGGTGCAATGTTCAATGGTGATCAGCAAACCGTACAGCAGCTTTTGCAGGAAGGAGGGTATCAGACGGCGATGATCGGAAAATGGCATTTAGGCAGTATGCCGACTCATTTTGATTTTTGGACTATTTTGCCCGGGCAGGGAGATTATTATAATCCCGATTTTATCACTCCTCAGGGGATGATCCGGAAAGAGGGGTATGTGACCAATATCATCACAGATATGAGTATTGATTGGCTGCGGACACAGAGGGATACGACCAAGCCGTTTTGCTTGTTTGTTCATCACAAGGCTGTTCACCGGAACTGGATGGCAGATACTTGCGATTTAGCCTGTTATGAAGATAAGACCTTTGAGTTGCCAGCTAATTTCTGGGATGATTATCAGGGGAGGATCGCTGCCGGAAAACAGGAAATGAGTATAGATAAAGATATGACGCTGATTTATGATCTGAAGATGCTGGATGATCAGGTCAAGGATCACTATCGTATGTTGTATACCCGCAATGACGATACGTCGGGGACCTACGGGCGTATGAACGATGCTCAGAAAGCTGTATGGAACCGCCATTATCAGCCGATAATCGAGGAATTCAAGAAAGCAAAGCTTACCGGGAAAGCTTTGGCGGAATGGAAATATCAGCGTTATATGCGCGATTATGCAAAAGTGGTGAAATCGCTCGATGACAATGTCGGCCGGTTGCTGGACGAGCTGGAAAAAGAGGGATTGTTGGAAAATACTCTCATTGTGTACGATTCGGATCAGGGATTTTATATGGGGGAACATGGTTGGTTTGATAAGCGTTTTATGTACGAAGAGTCGATGCGTACTCCTTTGATCATGCGTTTGCCTGAGGGATTTGAACGCCGTGGAGATGTGGAACAATTGGTTCAGAATATCGATTATGCTCCCACCTTTCTCGATTTGGCGGGGCTTCCTGTTCCCGGAGACATGCAGGGGGTATCCTTGTTGCCTTTGTTAAAGGGCGAAAATCCGGCGGATTGGAGAAAATCGTTGTATTACCATTATTATGAGTATCCGGCGGAACATGCCGTGCGCCGCCATTATGGAGTGAGAACCGAACGTTATAAATTAATGCATTTTTACGAGGACATCGATACCTGGGAATTGTATGATCTGCAGGAAGATCCTATGGAAATGAATAATCTGTACGGAAAACCTGGCAGCGAAGAATTGACAAGAGAGCTCAAAACAGAATTGGAAAGATTGCAGGTGCAATATGATGATCCGGTCAGGAGTAGGAATTAGTTTGTAGTTTAAAACGGAGCAGGAATGAGGGGTGCTTGGATTAGGATGAGGGGAGAGGAGGGTAAGGAGACTGAAAAAAGATAAGATTATGAGAAAACAAGTTTATTGGATGGGGGTGCTTCTGGCTGTGGTGTTTTCTGGTTGTAAGATAAGTGAAGAGTACTTTGTGAAAGAAGTGGCTTTTCCGGAAGGCGTTTCGCCCGAACAGAAGATTGAAATGGCAGCCCGGGTGGTGCCTAGCGAAGGTCAATACCATTGGCAGCAATTGGAAATGACAGCATTTATCCATTTTGGTATCAATACTTTTACGGGACGTGAGTGGGGAGACGGAAAAGAGGATCCGGCCCTGTTCAATCCGGTCGGATTAGATTGCGAACAATGGGTGAAAGCATTGAAAGCAGGTGGTTTTAAGATGGTGATCATTACAGCTAAGCACCATGATGGTTTTTGTTTGTGGCCGACCAAGACTACAAAGCATTCCGTAGCTTCATCTCCCTGGAAGGAGGGAAAAGGGGATGTTGTGGGAGAGTTGCGGAAAGCTTGCGATAAATATGGCTTGAAATTCGGAGTTTATCTGTCTCCTTGGGACCGGAATGCAGCCTGTTACGGGGATTCTCCGGTCTACAACCGGATGTTCGTGGCACAATTACAGGAATTGCTCAGCAATTACGGCAAGGTGGATGAAGTGTGGTTTGACGGGGCTAATGGGGAAGGGCCCAATGGAAAGAAGCAGGTTTATGACTGGGAGTTGTTTAATGCTGTGATCGATAGCCTGCAACCTCATGCAGTGAAGGCTATTACCGGAAATGACATCCGTTGGGTAGGGAATGAGCGGGGCTTGGGCCGTGAAACCGAATGGAGTGTTACGCCCTATTGGTCGTCGAGTTACAGGGAGGCGGAGGAAGAGAATAAGCGGTTGGGATTAAAGGGAACTGCCGAAGATTTGGGTAGCCGTGAAAAAGTGATAGCGGCTAAACGTTTGTTCTGGTATCCTTCAGAGGTGGATGTGTCTATTCGTCCCGGCTGGTTTTACCATCAGGAGCAGGATTCTAAGGTGAGATCGCTGGCGGATCTGGCGGATATTTATTTCCAGTCGGTGGGCTACAATTCAGTATTGCTGCTTAATGTTCCTCCTGATCGCAGGGGCTTGATCAACGAAGTGGATGTGGCCCGTTTGAAAGAGTTCGGAGCGTACATCTCCTGCGTGTTTGCAGACAATAAACTGCCTGAAGGAGAAAAATACCGAACGTTAAAGGTCGGGGAATCGGTGGAATACCGGGTTCGTCCGGGTGAAAAAGTAAATGTTTTTCTGGTCGGGGAAGATATTCTCAAAGGACAACGGGTGGAAGGTTTCACTCTGGAAGGACTGATAGATGGAGAATGGCGGGAACTGGCCAAGGGATCCACTGTGGGGTATAAACGTTTGGTCCGGTTCCCGGAATGCCGGCCTGAAAGGATCCGTTTTACCCTTGACCAGAGCAGGGCCAATATGAACATCCGGGTGGCGGGGGCTTATTATGCTCCTGTGTTGTCGGAAAAACAGATCGCCTTTCCGTATCAGGCTGTCCGGGAAAAAGGGTGGAAGGTGGTGGCTGCCGATTCGGAAACCGAAGGGCATAAAGCGCAGGCGGCGATAGACGGAGATCCGGCGACCTATTGGAAAACAATTGCAACGGGGGATGTGCATCATTTGGATATCGATTTAGGCAAAAACCTTCACCTCTCCGGATTTACGTATACCCCTGCTTCTGCGGATGAATATGCCGGGACGGTTTTTTGGTATAAGGTATATGTCAGTTCTGACGGACAAAATTGGACTTTATGCGAAACCGATGGGGAATTCAGTAATATTAAGCATAACCCGCTTCCCCGGACGGTGAAGTTTAAAACTGTGTATCCCGCCCGTTATTTTCGTTTTGAGACGCTACGGGAAATCGATGGGCGGGCTTTTGTCACGGTGGGAGAGATCGATGTGCAGACCCCCTAGGGAACCGGAGTAGGGAGAGCTTTCATTCTGTATATCCCTCTTTGATGATCTTGAAATATAGTTGACGCAGAGGAGGATTGTGCACAGGGTTACCGATCAGCACCACCCGGTTGGCAGAGTCCAACAGGAAGGTTTGCAGGTTATTTTGGACCGGAAACCGATTGAGTTTCATCATCTGTCCGTCACGGTCGTAAAGGAAAGGGATGTCGCACTGATTGATTGTTTGCAGAGTTTCCAATTCTTCGTAATTATGAACCCAGACGATAAACAGAATGCTGAGGTTCAAGTCCAAGCTGTCGATTTGCTCTTTGAATAATTTCCAGTCGTACAATTGCAGCCGGCATTCGCTGCAGCCTGACGTATCTACGTAGTGCAGTATTTTGTATTTGGCTTTCCAAAGGTCAGGGCAACAAGTGTCTCTTCCGAAAATTTTGGTTTCCAGATTTTCGGAAAACACGACTTCTTTATTTTTCCAGGCTTTGACAATCCGGCTGATTTCTTTTTTCCGGCTGTTGCAGGAGGTAAGCAGAAGAAGGATAAGGGCAAAATACAATAATTTCATTTGATGATTATTCAAAGTTTGGATCATTGTTCGTGGGTTGGGTGAGCCCACTCCGTTCCAGTAAGGGTTGAATGTCAGGTGCCTGTCCTCTGAAGTTTTTGTAAAGGACCATAGGATGGGCCGATCCTCCTTTTTCCAGGATATTTTTCCGGAAAGATTCGGCGGTTGCCGGGTCGAAGATCCCTTTTTGCCTGAATACCGAAAAAACATCGGCATCCAGAACCTCTGCCCATTTGTAACTGTAATAACCTGCAGCATATCCTCCGCTGAAAATATGGCCGAAAGCTGTGGAAAAGCTGCTCCCTTCCACATAAGGGAAAGATTCTGCCGGAGCCATGGCTTTATCTTCAAAATCCCGGACCGATCCGGTGAATGGCTCGGTGATGGAATGCCAGGCCATATCTACCAAACCGAAACTAATTTGTCTGTCGTTTTGATAGCCACTCAGAAAGTTGGCAGCCCGACGGATTTTGTCTATGTATTCCTGCGGAATCTTTTCTCCTGTCTGGTAATGCACGGCCCAAGTGTCGAGCCATTCCTTTTCCAAGGCCCAGTTTTCCATTACTTGGGAGGGTAGTTCAACAAAGTCCCGGTAAACATTGGTACCTCCGGTGGAATTGTAGGTGCATTGGGATAACATGCCGTGTAGAGCATGACCGAATTCATGCAAGAAAGTGGTGACTTCATCGAAAGTCAGCAAAGAAGGTTTTTGGTTTGTAGGTTTGGTGAAATTCATCACGATTGAAACCAGGGGACGGATGTCTTCTTTACCTTTTTTGTGCTGGCCCCGGAATTCGGTCATCCATGCCCCGCCGCTTTTATTTGCCCGGGGAAAGAAGTCGGTATAGAGCACGGCCAGAAATTCCCCGTTGCGGTCCTTCACTTCAAAGGTTTTTATATCTTCATGATATTTGGGAATATAGCTGACTTCCTTGAATGTCAGTCCATAGAGTCGGTTGGCTAGTCCGAAAACGCCTTCCTGGACATTTTCCAGTTTAAAGTAAGGCTTCAGCATTTCATCGTCCAGGGCGTATTTTTCCTGTTTCAATTTGTTGGAATAGTAAGCCCAATCCCAACGTTGCATTTCTTCCCGGAAACCTTTTTGGCGGGCAAATGCTTCGATTTCCCTTTTTTCAGCAAGTGCATGGGGATGGGAAGCAGTCAGAAGCTCCGACAAGAAGGCCTGAACTGCCCCGGGGCTTTCTGCCATTCGTTCGGAAAGGACATAGCCGGCATAGGTGTCGTAACCCAGCAACCTGGCTTTTTCCAGTCGTAAAGAGACCATTTTCCGGATCGTTTCATTATTGTCATGAGCATTTCCCTGATTTCCCCGCGAGGAGTAGGCTTTGTACATTTTTTCCCGTAGTTCCCGCTTGTCTGCATATTTGAGGAAAGGGATATAGCTGGGAGCCTGAAGGGTGAACACCCATCCTTCGAGTCCTTTTTCTTTGGCCGCCAGGGCTGCAGCTTCGAGAGCACTCTCCGGAAGTCCCGACAGTTCTCCGGGATCGGTGAGGTGGAGGGTGAAGCCGTTGGTTTCGGCCAGTGTGTTTTCCTCGAACTGTAAGCTCAGTTGTGATAACTCCATGGTGATGGCCTCGTAGCGTTCCTTATCCGTTCCTTCCAGGTTCGCTCCCCCCCGGATAAAAGATTTATAGGTATCTTCCAGCAGAGTGAATTGTTCGGTTGTCAATGACTCTTTGGATGTGTTTTTGTATACTTGCTTCACCCGGGCAAAGAGCCGGGGATTCATGCTGATGCTGTTGCCGTATGCCGTCAGTTTGGGAGATATCTGCCTGGCTATTTTTTGCATTTCTTCTCCTGTACAGGCGGAATTAAGATTGAAAAATACGGAAGAAACGATGTTTAGCCGTTCTCCCGAACGGTCCAGTGCCGCAATGGTGTTTTCAAAATCCGGGGATTCGGGATTATCTATGATAGCCTGGATTTCCTGGCGTGCTTCAGCAATGGCCTGATCGAATGCAGGTTCGTAGTCGGAAAGCCGTATCTTGTCGAAAGGCGGCGTTTCGAAGGGAGTGCCGAATTTTTCCAATAAGGGATTTTTATCATTTCCCTTTTTATAGAAGGTGCTGCATAAAATCAGCGCCGGCATATTTGTGTTTGTTGTCGTGTTTTCCATTTTAGTTGTTGTATTGCTTTTGATGGCTTTTAATAATAGCCGGATATTTTACGATAATGTTCATTTCATCATTTTCCTTCATGCAAAGATAGTGCAAATCGAAAGCAAAATCTTCAGATTTGTCCGGAAGTTTTGCTGAGAGGCTGCCTGTTTTGTGCAGATTTGATTCAACTCTGCCATTTGTTTTTACTATTTATCCCCACCGAAGAGGACCGAATTTGAGCTGATGGCGCTTCTTGAATCCTGTAGGATGCGAAAGAACCTCGGAACTGTCAGATAGTCCGAGGTTCTTTCGTTTTAGGCCGGATGTCATAAGTGGAGTAGCAGGGTTTCGAACCCTGGTCCAAACATGGAATCCATATGCTTTCTACATGCTTAGTCACTTATTGTTTTTCGACGATGGTCCGGAAAGTGACACCCAAGCCATCGCTTAGCTTCTGAATTTTCGCCTTTTGCCCGAAGCAGGCGGAGACTAACCTTAAATTGACTGCATCCCGTATACCGGCCGGAATAAGGTGGAACCACCGGCGGAATGTCCCGTCCCCGTTCCTTGAACAGGGATTAAGCCGTTAATCTTCTAAAGATTAGGCAGCGAGAGCGTAGTTATTTTCGCCAACTAAAATTTTGTGTCCGGGATTTATGGGCCGTTTCACTGCTCCCAACATGCTTACATATCTATTCTTCATGCTGTCAAATCCAAGTCTACCCCTTCAAATATGCCTGACAAAGATACGAAATTTGCCGGAAAAGAAGGAAGTGATTACCTTAATATTTGTTGTTTATAAAAACATTCTTTTCCTGACAAACCTATAGTCAACCCCGTATAAAAAATAAGCAACGAAGAGGCTGCGCCAACGACACAGCCTCTTTCAATAAGATTTATTCTCCAACCATAAAATGATGGTATCCATTCAATTTTTTCCATCCGCCGCGGGTGAAGTCCGGGACTTCTACCGGCATGCTATTGTTTTCGATGGAGATCCGGGTTAGCTCACCCATGCACGACCATTCGGCTGCATCGTAAACGTCCTGATCCAGAGGCAGGCCATTGTGTAAACAGTAAATCAGGCGATAGTCCATAATGAAGTCCATACCACCGTGTCCTCCGACTTTCTTGGCTGTTTCTTCCAATTCCTTGTGGATAGGATGTTTATATTTATCCATCAATGCTTTTTTCACATCTTCGGGTACAGGTCCGTGAGCATTCAGATTTTCATGATCCGGAACATCTCCGGATACATTGTCCGGACGGAAAGTATAGCTGGAAAAAGGGTATTTGTTGGCAAATCCTTCGGTTCCTGTCAATTGATACATGCGGCTATACGGACGGGGAGTGACAACATTGTGCTGCAGGTGGATGGTTTTGCCGTTTTCCGTTTTGATCAGAGTCAGCGAGTGGTCGCCATTCTGATAATTGGGCGAATCTTTGCCGGTTGTCTTTTTTACGACGGCAGGTCCGTTTACAGCCTTGGTTTGCATGGCTACCAGATAATTCATTTTATCTCCGCGGTGTATGTTCAGCAATTGGCAGGCCGGGCCAAGGCCGTGAGTAGCGTAGATGTCCCCTTTGTGCTTTTCATTGAAATCCAGCCGCCAGTTGCCTTGATAAGCAGGCCAGAAGTCTTCGAGATTGTGAATATAGGCTCCTTCGACATGCAGAACTTCGCCGAATAAGCCTTGTTGGGCCATATTCAAGGTCGTCAGTTCGAAAAAGTCGTAGACGCAGTTTTCGAGCATCATGCAATGACGACGGGTTTTTTCGGAAGTGTTTACCAGTTGCCAGCATTCGTCCAGGTTGGTAGCGGCCGGCACCTCGATAGCCACATGTTTCCCGTGTTCCATGGCATATACGGCCATAGGAGTGTGGTTTAACCAGGGAGTGACAATGTATACTAAATCCAAATCTTCGCGTTCGCACAATTGTTTCCATCCTTCTTCTCCACTGTAGGCTGCTGCTTCCGGCAGGTTTTTGCTGGTAAGGATTTTTTGTGTCTTTTCTACCCGTTCAGGATATAGGTCGCATAAAGCTTTGATTTCCACTCCCGGAATGTGGGTGAAGCGTTCAACGGCACCGGGTCCACGCATGCCCAGTCCGATAAAGCCTACGCGTACAGTTTCGATCGGATCGCAACGGAATGCAATCATATCGCTTTGACCAGCAGGACGTTCCGGTATTTCAGTCCGGATGATTCCGTCGCCTTCCTTTTCTTTTTCTTTAGCCTGACAATTACAGCTATAAATACCGATTGTCAATACGGCGGCAAGTAAATAGATGATTTTTTTCATGTAATAAATTATTTAGAGAGTTGTTTGATCCAATTATTCATTTCGTCCATATGGGCGTCGATGCTGTGAAGCAGGGTCAGTTGGGCCAGGGTCCGCTGGTAGTTGTGTTCGGGAGATTTGATTTTGTAATAAGTGTCTCCGTTGATGTAGTCGGTCAAAAACCTTACTGTTTGCATATAGGTCAACAGTTGAGCTCCATAGGATAAATTGTCGATTTCTATCTGGGTTAAGAAAGGACGGGCTGCTTCGATATAACCTCTGGAGAATTCCTTGAAGATATCCATATTTATGCTCACCTTGTTCAGGTCTTCATCGTCTTCAGCTCCGTTGTTGGCGGCAGTACGGATAAAGTCTCCGAAATCTGAAAGCACGAAGCCCGGCATGGTTGTGTCCAGGTCAATCACACACAGGAAGTTATCGTTTTCATCAAAAAGCATATTGTTTACTTTGGTATCGCAATGGGTGATGCGTTTGGGAAGCTTTCCTTCCTGGTAAAGGGTTTCCGCTTTACACATCTCTTTTGCGCGTCCCTGCAGTTCGTCCACAATAGGTTGCACTTTAGACAGACGTCCCACGGGATTAGCGTCGATGGCATCCTGCAACTGTTTGAGCCGGAAAACCATGTTGTGGAAGTCGGGAATGGTGGCTCCCAGAGGTTCTCCCGGCAGGTCAGAAAGCAAATACTGGAATTCGCCGAAAGCCCGGCCGGTCAGATATGAAAATTCCGGAGTCACTTGTTCATAGGTTTTCGATCCTTTGATGAATACCGTAATGCGCCAGTAACTTTCTCCGTCGTAATAAAACAGCTTGCCGTCTTTGGCGGGTACTACGGTCAGGGTTTTGCGTTCTAAATCGTTTTCGCCCTTTTCCTTCAGTTTATGACGGATATGCTCTGTGATCCGCCGGATGTTGTTTTGCAACAATTCCACATCCTGGAATATGGCATGGTTGATGCGCTGAAGTACGTAATCGGGAGTAGCGGCCGATAACGTTTTCACCCGAAAGGTGTCGTTGATTAAACCAGTTCCTAAAGGAGCTATTTCTGCTATCTCACCTTCGATAGCAAATTTGGAGGCAATTTCTTTTAAGTCCACGATAAATATGATTTGAATTATATTGAGATGACTATTTGTTGCAAAAATAAAAAATTTTCGTAAGATTTTTTAATCCGGGAAAAAAAATGATGAAGTAATTGTTATTTTTGTGGAACAATCTTTGTACAGATGATGGAAACCAATCCCCAATTGGATTTAGCCTATGATTTTCTGGAATCTACCGGTACCAGTGTTTTTCTGACAGGTAAGGCAGGAACCGGAAAGACTACTTTTTTGAGGGAGTTGAAAAAACGTTCTCCCAAGCGGATGATTGTTGTCGCTCCGACAGGGGTGGCTGCCATTAATGCCGGCGGGGTGACTATCCATTCTTTTTTTCAACTTCCTTTCGGTCCTTATATTCCCGGATCCATAGACCGGGGCGGGGGAGAAGGCAGTCGCTTTGTCCATCGCTTGGGCAAGGAAAAGATCAATATCATCCGTAGCATGGACTTGCTGGTCATTGACGAGATCAGTATGGTCAGGGCGGATTTATTGGATGCAGTCAGCGACATGTTGCGCAAGTACCGGGACCGGGAAAAGCCATTCGGCGGAGTGCAATTGTTGATGATCGGCGATTTGCAGCAATTGGCGCCAGTGGTGAAAGAAGAGGAATGGGAATTGCTGAAAGCAACGTACGATTCGCCTTTTTTCTTTGCCAGCCGGGCGTTGAAGGAAGTTCCTTATGTCAGCATTGAGTTACTGCAGGTGTATCGTCAATCTGACGATCGTTTTATACGGTTGTTGAATAAAATCCGGGAAAACAGAGCGGATGCCGGGACGCTTCAGGTGTTGAACCAACGGTATATTCCCGGATTTAATCCCGATGATGCAGACGGATTTATTACATTGACTACGCATAATTATCAGGCTCAACAGATCAATAAGCGGAAGCTGGAACAGTTGGAATCGCGTCCTTATATTTATAAGGCAGAAATAAAGGATGAGTTTCCCGATTATGCTTTTCCTACCGATGAGCAGTTAGTGTTGAAAAAAGGAGCCCAAGTGATGTTTGTGAAAAACGACTCCTCTCCTGAAAAACGCTACTACAATGGTAAGATAGGCCGCATTACCGCTATCAGTAACGACAACATAATGGTTCGTTGCGGGGAGGAGAAAGAAGCCATTGCGGTGACCCGGGAAGAGTGGACCAATACTAAATATACCCTTGATGCGGAGAGTCAGGAGATTACGGAGACCGTGGCCGGGGTGTTCAGACAATATCCTTTAAAGACGGCGTGGGCGATTACCATACATAAGAGTCAGGGACTGACCTTTGAAAGGGCGATTGTGGATGCAGGAGCAGCTTTTACTCACGGGCAGGTATATGTCGCTCTGAGCCGGTGTAAATCGCTGGAAGGTCTGGTCCTCGGGTCGCCTTTGCGTCCGGGAGCTTTGATCAATGATCTTGCAGTGGAGTCGTTTACGAAAGGAATTGCCGGTAATCAGCCCACTCCAGAGCAACTTTCGGATGCCCGCCGGGCCTATTACCTGCAATTGTTGAAAGAGTTGTTCGATTACCACAGGATGTCGGGCAGGATACAATATCTCACTCGTTTGTTCGGCGAACATTTGTGGAAACTCTATCCGGAGTTGACGGGCCGTTGCCGTGTGGTGAGGGATTGTTGCCTGCATGAAATGACGGAGGTCGGGGAACGTTTTCAGATACAGTTGCAACGGATGGTTATGGAGAGCAGGGACTATGAGCAGGATGCTTCGATTCGTGACCGTGTGTGTAAGGGGGTGCTCTATTTCAAGGAGAAGTTGCAGGGGCAAATCATGGATTTTCTGGAAAATACCCATCCTGAAATTGACAATAAGGATGTTCGGAAAGCCATAGAGGAAGCTTTGTTGAGGCTTCAGCAGGAGGCGGATTTAAAAATGACTGTTTTAGAGGCCGTTGCCGGCGGATTCTCGGTGAATGCCTATCTCTCGGCCAGAGCCCGGGCGATGATTGAAAAGCCCAAGATCCGGAGCCGGAAATCTGTCGGCAAGATTTCCCCGGTAGATGACGTTTTGCATCCCCAACTCTATCAGACATTGCGTTTATGGCGGAATGAAGAGGCTAAAAAGCAAGGACTTCCGGCCTATACGATCCTGCAACAAAAAGCGATTCTGGGCATTGCCAATACCTTACCTTCCAATGGTAGGGAAATGCTAAATGTGCCGGGTATCGGCAAAAAAATATTGGAGAGGTATGGAGCTGTTTTACTGGAAATGGTGGACGAATTTCGTTTCAGAATGTGATGATCGGTCATGCTGTCGGATGATATTGAACCATGAGTTGTCCCGGAACTTGTTCATGTCCGGACAAATGCTTCGTTTTGATGTTGTTAATGATCTGAAATGGATAATTAATTTTTAATATACTATGATTGATAAAATGAAAGATATTCATGTTTTAGGAGTTGATATCGGGGGCTCGCACATTGCCTGCCAGGTTGTTCATTTGCCGGATTACCGGGTTTTGCCGGAGACTTATGTTGAAGTGAAGATTTCTGAGAAAGAAGTTGCCGGAGTGATATTGGCAGCTTGGGAGCAGGCCTTGCAAGGATGTCTCCGGAAGGCTGATGGCCTGAATGTGCAGGGAATGGGGGTTGCCATCCCTTCACCTTTCGATTTTATGCAGGGAATAGCCTTGGCAGAACATAAATTTGCTTCTTTGAAGGGATTGAATATCCGGGAAGAATTGCGGCGTATGACGGGATTACCCGTGGAATCCATTTTGTTTACCAACGATGCTGCTGCTTTCGGAATGGGGGCATGGAGACAAAACGGGGCTGTTGACCGCCATCTTATCGGTGTTACGCTGGGGACTGGTTTCGGTGCCTGCTTTATCGTCGATGGCTGTTATGCTACCTACGGGCCTGGTGTACCCATAGGAGGGGAATTGTGGAACTATCCTTTCCGGGGTGTGATCGCTGAGGATTATGTTTCCACCCGTTGGTTCGAAGGACGGTTTGCGGAATTAACCGGTAACCGGATCGTTGGTTTGAAAGGAATGGTCGACCTATATGAAACCGGAGTCTGCAAAGCGGAAACAGACCGGATATTCAATGAATTTGCCGGTGCATTCTGTGAAATCATGCTACCGTTTATGCAGCGGTTTCAGGCAGACCATTTGGTGATCGGCGGGGGAATGGTGTTGTCACAGCAATATTTCCTTCCTTTGATACAGCAATATTTTCAGGGTAAGGGTATAAAGGCCGCTGTATCCACTGTCACGGATACCACTTCGGCCATTATAACAGGTGCTGCCTCCTTATGCGAATGAAACTTCTGAAAAAAAGGCCGGGGAAAAGGATGTTGTTTTGAATTTTCCCCGATCTTTGACGCATATCGTGATGATAAACGTCTATTCCAAGGTTATGAATCATGGTATTTCCGGTTCGGGTATTGACAGGATTAGCATTTGTTGGTGCCTTTTGTTGGCCGGAGGTATATCAGTATGCGGCATTTCAAGGGAATGAGGAATCCTGAACCGGATATTTTTGTTGCTTGAAAAACATTTTTCGGTTAGGGGTTGTATCATTAAGATATGTTTTCTATATTTGCATCGATTTAAAATCAAGTATGCGATAATAGCTCAGTTGGTAGAGCGTTGGCTTCCCAAGCCGAAGGTCGCGGGTTCGAGTCCCGTTTATCGCTCCTCTGGAATCAGCCGTTACGGCTGATTTTTTTCAATTAAGGAGATGATTGAGCAAAGGGGGGAATGAATTTACCCGCATTAATCTAGGTGGGGTATCTTCTAACGGAAAAAGCGAAGTGAGGATTGTGGGGTAGAGAGTATGTCGGAGTTGTCGGAATACTTGTTGGGGGAATGAGTGTTCGGTTCATTGCCGGCACCTTGGGTTTGATGAAATGATAGAGAGAAATATATGCTTTCTTAAAGGATTAATTTTGTAAAAAAGCCCAAAAGTATTGGGTTGTTTCAATTCAATTATTACCTTTGCAACCGGTTTTTGAAACGGGGCGTAGCGCAGTCCGGTAGCGCATCTGCTTTGGGAGCAGAGGGTCGCAGGTTCGAATCCTGTCACCCCGACGATTAAAAGACAGGAGGCTGTCTAACAAACAAAAGTTAGGCGGCCTTTTTATTTGCAAAAATCAGTAAAAGTCAAGCGGCCAATGTGGCATATATGAAAATATGGGGATAAGTTGCTTTTTGAAGCCTTTTGGAAGCTGATTCGAGATGATATTTGAAGCAAAACAGGCGTACTAAAGAGTATTTGTTTTTAGAGGTGAAATGCTTCACAGCCAAAATTAATGGCATAGAGAAGTTTGTTTTTTACGCCATATACTATTCTTTATTTGCCAGTACAAAATCTCGTGTTTTATGATTACCTTTGTACTGAATTATATTCATTACTACATTTCTAAATTTGTAGAGAAAATGATGCCTAATCGAATGGTTGCGATTAAAGGGATGTTGATTGCATTCCTTGCCGCTGTGTTTTATGCAATAAATACACCTGTTTCTAAAAGGTTGTTGGAGAATGTTTCTCCAACTATGATGGCGGCACTTTTATATATTGGAGCCGGCATTGTCCACAAGCATAACCATAAACACGATACTCCCGGAGACGAGCCAGGGCACATTCATCCGCAGACACCTCAAGGGCATATTCACCATGTGCGGATTTCACCTACCAAATTGATGCAAAATATCGGGAAAAAATTTTAAACCTCCATATACACGCTCGGGGAAAACCGGTTCGCCATCTCGTTGCCAAAGAACAAATAAAGATGTAAACGTGTCCCGTCAGGCTGCCCCGCGGATGGAATATCGACGGTCACCGTGCCATCTCCACGGCAAGCTCCAAGGCAAGACAACACAGGAATCGATAATGTATGCTCCATATCAATAAACATTTAATAATTACTACCTTATTAATTCTGGAGTAAAAGTAAATAAAAAACTTTTACTACACAATTAAAATACTATTAAAACGCTATATAATATAGCGTTTTAATAGGGATCTAATAGCGTTTTAATAGCGTTTTATACGGATTTGATACAGATGTAATCATAAATTACTCCTAAAATAATCATTGAAATTCACGGAAATACGGTTTTAAAACCGTACCTTCACCACTACAAATCGTAATACAGAATGAGCATCATCCTGGGTTCGAAGGCACTGTTACCGCCACCACGATATGTGGAATTTCAGCATCAAGCGATTGACAATGAGATTCTTTAGTCGATGTCGAAAGACCTCGAAAACCGTTAAGTTGAAATTTTCAGAGTGTGCCTGTTTGGGCTAAATTGCGTCGGGTTTGTACATTTGGTGTGCTAATCTTGCAGAATACCACCGGACGCAGTAGGGATATCGTCGGCTTTGATAATATGCCATTCTCTACTATTGACTACAACCAGATGTTCACGATTGCCTATATCTTTACACGTGAGCCGATCTATAAGAACCGCTCAGAAATCAACTTGTATTATGATTTCTGCGTTTTTATGTTCAACTCGTTTTTCGCTCCATGTGATGTTATCAAAGCCCAAACGAGGGATATTACCAACAAGAAAACGATATGGTACGGCGCAAGAAAACGGCATATAGATTGACACAGGCTGAATCTCAGGCACAATAACCTATTCGGGGACGCCTCGTTTGGGGTAATCTTACAGGGTTCGGTATATCGCTTGGCTGTATCACGGAAAGCATATCCGGACTGATATTGCCTTCGGATACGACCCTGATAGCCATCGCCGGCAATATTTCAGTCTGAATCATATTGATAACATGACGGGCATTGCCAAAGTTTTTGTCCCGGTTGGAGTAGTCGTCAGCCAATCTCTTTAATAGCGCTTCATGCGCAGCCGATGACAGAATATAGTTGTTTCTCTCAAAATATTGCTCTGCAATTTCCATCAGTTCGGATTCCGAGAAATCCTCAAACACATAAATGTTTGAGTCGGGGATCCGCGATTTCAGACCAGGGTTCATCTCAAACATGCGCTTCATCTCGTCGGGATAACCGGCAAGAATAAGCATCCAGTCTCGGCTCGACTCATCCGCCAAAGCTGTCATCAAAGTTTCAATGACAAACTTTCCGGGGTCACGAGAGTCATTGAGCTGACAAAGCTGATAGGCTTCATCAATCAGTAGGATCCCCCCTCGGGCCTCTTCAATAGCCGTGAGAGTATTGGTCTCCTCCATGCTGTAGTTCGGACCAAGAAGTGTGGCTCTCTCTTTGACAACCACATGCCCTTTGCTGAGCATGCCTGCCCTGCGAAGCATTACGCCCATCATTTTCGCCACAGTTGTCTTGCCGGTTCCCGGAGACCCCAGGAACATGGCATGAAGCGGTAACGAATTTACGGGAAGATTATTATCACTACGCATTTTGTTGAATCTAACTACCTTTTCGTAAGTAGACAGTTTTTCCTTTACAGAGGTAAGCCCCGTCAATCGATTGAGTGACATCAATATCGACTGTTCAACACGTTCCGTTGCAGGTGTTTCTGATTCCCGTCGTGCAGTGATATCGTCTGCCAAATCTTCAGCAACGTCAACCTGGATTTCACCATCTTCACTTTCCGGTTTGTCATCCATCTGTGAATCGATGAATTCCTGCAGGGCTTTATCGAATATATCCTCATCCTCCGTATCTTCCCCGGATGAAGCCACCTTTACGCCCATAGCCAAGTGGAAGCGCTCCGTGGCAGCATCAAGAGAGTATTCCTCAAGGCATTTCAAATCACCGCCCTCCCATTGCCCTCCACAGACATCATAGTCGGTAGCGAAAACCATTCCGGCTATCGGATAGTCCATACAGCGAATCTCGGCGTAACAGACACCGCGATTATAACAGCTCGTCAGAAAAGGTGTTTCCAAATGAAACATCCCGGACTCATCTTCATCTCTGACGGGATGGCAGAAGCGTGAAACCACTCTGCCGTCGGGGCTGTAGATACACACCTCGAATTCCGGCAAGATCACAGGCATTTCATCAAAGCAAGGCTGAAGGTCGAAAAGCAATTTGTAATAGGCATCGTCAAAACATTCAAGAGATTTATACTTTCCCCCATAAATGTCAACCACAGCACCACTTTTTACCGAGAAGCAACCGGATACATTTTTTCCATGACGGAACTCTTCGTACAAACGGAATCTTTCCTCGCCGAGTATCCTGCACGAGCACTCGTCGCGAACTATAAATTTGTAAGAATGATCGGTATTGATTGTGGCATAACAGAGTGGAAAGTCCACTCGATATTGCCTGGTGAGGTCGTAACCACACATGTTAACCCAGACGTTTTTGGAATCCAATATGCTGTTAACAGTTTCATCGATTAGCACAACCTTCACATAACGCCGGATGCCGGTAGTCCTCTGAGTAGTCAAGCGGCGTTCATTGGTTAGCATTATCAAAACAGCCACCCCCGACAGGCTGGCATTTGCCAAAAAATCGCGACGGCCGTCAAACAGCTCAATACCGGGTTTTGCTGAGGCTATTTCATCATTTGCCTCATAAACGCACATTCTGACACAGGAAAGTGTGATAGGATTATTTATTTCTTTCATATTTTACAGTTATTAAAGCCGCACATCAAGGATATGCGACCAGATTAAACAATTCATTTTTTTCAGGACCGGAAGTCTGCCTCCGGAACCGGTATCAACATGTCAAAGAACTCTACATCGGCAACCGATACGATGCGACAAGGCATAGCAAGGGCTGACGATTACTTTTCTTCGGTTAAAATGTTGGTGGAAATACTATGCATACCACATCATCACGCAACCTGGAGGGGCTGCGCCGCCGAAACAGATTTCAGTCAGATGCAGATGCTTCATAGCTAAAAATAAAGTTGTTAAACTGTAAAATATGAGTTGCGCCACAATGAGCGACTACCTATTCAGGGTGCAAAAATAGCGATTCATTCCCGGGAATACAAATTTTGTGCAATTTTTTAGTTTTTTAAGCCCAAGCTTTGGTTTCACTTATATGCTGAATCTTCAATAGTTCACACAAACTATCCGCTTACAATTACAGCCTATTTAAAGGTAAGGACGACATTTTCCCCTTTTTGCAAATCTACCTTGACAACACCCTCTTCGATGATCAAAGGTTTACCCTCACCGGAGACAGATGCTGTACCTTCCGGAATTTTAATGCTAAACAAATAGGGAGCCCGTGCCCTGAGAACCATTTTTTCGGCCTTGCCATTTTTCCAGCTCAGATCGACCACTCCCCCTCCGCGAATGCAAAGTCCCTTGAAACTGCCATCACTCCAGGCATCCGGCAAGGCCGGCAACAATTCGGTCACTCCCGTCTGACTTTGAATCAACATCTCGGCAATACCCGCACATCCCCCAAAATTGCCATCGATCTGGAATGGAGGATGGGCACAGAATAAATTAGGATAAGTACCTCCTCCGTGATAAACGATTTGGCCATCGGCAGCTACCGGCCGCATCAGATTTTTCAATAATTTATAGGCTCTGTTCCCATCATGAAGACGGGCCCAGAAGTTAATTTTCCAGGCTCTCGACCATCCGGTCCCGTCATCGCCCCTGCGTTCCAGCGTTTTACGGGCAGCTTCAGCCAATTCCGGCGTTCCGGCCACTGAAATCTGATTTGACGGATATAAACCGAACAAATGGGAAACGTGTCTGTGATGCATGTCGGTTTCCTCATAATCCTCCAACCACTCCTGCAAATACCCGCCCTTTGGACTAATTTGCATAGGCGGCAATTTTTGGATAGCATCTTTCAACGCTGCGGCAAACTCCGGATCCCGATCCAGGATTCCGGCAGCTTGTATCGTATTGGTAAATAATTCTTTCACCAATTGGACATCCATCGTCGGCCCCATACAGACACTTACGGCTTTCCGCGTTCCCGGCATAAAAAAAGCATTCTCCGGAGAGGAAGAAGGGGCGGTAACCAACCAACCGTGGACAGGCTCTTCAATCATCGACGACAGAAAAAATTCAGCCGCACCTTTCAGCACGGGATAAATTTCTTCCAAATAAGCTTTCTCCCGGGTAAACGCATAATGCTCCCACAAATGTTCACACAACCATGCCCCTCCTGTGTTGGTCGCCCCCCAAGACGCATGTTCGCCGGGAGCCGTAAAATACCAGGGGTTAGTGATGACATGAGCCACCCATCCCGATGCTCCATAGAAATTACGGGCAGTCACTTCGCCCGAAGGCATCATCCCCTCGACTAAATTTTTGAAAGGCTCATGTAAGTCGGACAAATTCACCACCTCCAACGGCCAATAGTTCATCTGCAGATTGATGTTCAGATGATAATCCCCATTCCAGGGTGTACGAACAGTATTGGCCCATAACCCTTGCAAATTCAGTGGCAGAGTGTTTCTCCTCGTACCGCTGATCATCAGATACCTTCCATACTGAAAATACAAAGCGGCCAAAGCGGGATCCTCGTTTTCCCGGAAATTATGCAGTCTGAGATCTGTGGGCAAACTGTCGGTTTGAGGTCCCAAATCCAATTCAACACGGTCGAATTTCTCTTTCCAGGCTGCCGTATGCCGTTCAAACAATTCCTGGTATTCCATTTTGACTGCCTCCTCCATCAAAGCTTCCAAGCGTTGCATATAATTTTTATCCCAAAGAAGGGTTCCTGCCGACAAAAAGATATAGGCGGTAGTCGCTCCCTTCACATGAATTTCAGCCGAATCGGCTATTTGTTTCCCGTCTTCCGTCACAACTTTCATTTGGGCCATATACCGATTACCCTTGCCATCGGTCCCATTATTCAACTGCCCGGTCATATACACCACTCCGTCATTGGAATAACAACTGAAGCGTTCCGGACGGCCGAGCTCTACATCGAAATAAAGTTGCTTCTTACGGTCGGCCGTCAATTTAATCACGATAACGTCCTCCGTATGCGACACCCAATATTCCCGACGATATCTCACTTTCCCTTTCCTGAAATCCGTCCAGGCAAAAGCCCGGTTCAAGGATAATCCCCGCTTATAGTCGGTATATTTCTGCGAACTGCTATCCTGATATGAATAGCGGATACTCAAATTTCCCAGTAGCTGAAAAGAACCATAGGGCGTATCTGCCCCATTGCCTCCATTGCTGCCCCGTCCTCCACAAGAAAAATGTTTATACATCAACTGCTGCGCTTCATCATTTCTACCCTCCAGCAAAAATTGACGGATTTTGGGCAGATATTTCAAGGCTTCCGGGTTGCGGGTGTCCTCAAAAGTCCCCGACCACATCGTAATATCGTTCAGCGTGATTCTCTCCCGAAAAACTCCGCCATCGGGCATAATGCCCAAACGACCGTTGCCTAAAGGCAAAGCTTCTTCCCACATCCGGGCCGGAGCATCATACCATAACTGCAGCTTTTCATCATCCTGACAGGAAAAACTGCTGCAAACCAAACTCAGAAAAATAAAATAAAGAAAAAAGGCACCCCTCATCATAGGCCGGTTTAAGATTTTTTCAAAGATAAAAATCTCTGTCCGATTATGCCAGAAAAACAGATTTTTTATTCCGGAGAACCAGTCCGCCCCAACGTTGCAAATCGGAAATGGCAATACAGATGGCGAAGAAAAATTTAACACTCACTAAAACGTGAATTTAAAGGTTGCTCAAGACACCGGATTGCAGCTAAATGCTTAATTTTACCTCGTCTTTATGACCTGCAAAAAGTGATTTTTTCATTTAAACCCAAATTTAGAACATGTTGGAATTTGAACTGACAGAAGAGTACATCGAACTAATCAAACTACTGAAAGTGTTGCAAATCGCAGAAAGCGGAGCTATGGCGAAATCCCTGGTCGAAGCAGGCGAAGTGCGCCGCAACGGGAAAATTGAAACCCGAAAACGGGCAAAAATCAAAAAAGGAGAGACCATCAAGGTTTTGGGAAAAACTATTATTACCCGTTAATCAGGGTTCACTCTCCTTTTTTTCTCGATTTCAAAAGCGATCCGGTGACTTTCAAGAGACGATTCGATACGTGTGAGCAATTGGTCACCCCGCCGGTTTTCCACTGCTCGGATAAAATCGCGCACAACTGCCTGATCGGCACCGCCGTGGTAATTACACTCTCCTGAATATTCCGAAAAATCATACACCTCGTCCGGCCGACGGGAATGGAAATGCCGCACGGTCAACAAGCGTCCGTCACCGAAAGCCTCTCCCTCACTGAACATCAAATGGGTCTTTCTTCCCGATTCGCGGGTAAAAGCATCCATGGAAAAATTGATGGTCACCGCATCTTCCATCAACATGGAGACTACCTGATGATCCACCACATCGTTGTCACAATGATATACACACCGTCCATAAGGCCCCGTCTGCAATTCTTTCAGAATAACTGCATCCGGATCGCAGCCTTCGGGAATATCAAAATGTCTGAGCCACCGTTTCCGGCGGTAGTAAAGCTCCAGTGCCGAATAAGGACACTCCTGCTCTATGCGGCAACCGTCAATACACCTCATGCTGCTCCCGGCAGGAGCATTTTCACTCCGGAACCATTTCAAGGCACCATAGGAATCCACTGCCAAACACTTTTTCCCGGTCAACCATACCAATAGGTCCAAATCGTGGCAAGCCTTAGACAAAATCATGGGGTTGCTTTCACTTTCCTTACGCCACAATCCACGGACAAAAGCATGGGTCATCCGCTCAATCCCGACCGCTTCCACATGATTTACGCTGATCAGTTCCCCCAATTGACGACTATCTGCAATCTGACGGAATTTTTTAAAATAAGGATGATACCGCAAGACATGGCATACTCCGACAATGCACCCTTTGTTCCGGGCTTTATCGGCAATAGCTGTACATTCCTCCCAAGTCTGAGCAATCGGTTTCTCCAACAGAACGTCATATCCTTGTTCCAAAGCCCGCATAGCCGGCTCATAATGCATATGATCAGGCGTACAGATAAAAACAGCATCAGCCATTTTAGGCTTTGACAAAAGATCCTCCCACGAAGAGAAACAACTCTCTTCCGCGATCCCGCAACGGACAGCCAGATTTCTGCGACGTACCGGATTAGGTTCCGCAACGGCAACCACCTGCAACTCCTGAGGATGCAATTCCGCATAAGCATTCATCCGGTTACCGGCACCGATAGCAACAACTGTTATCATAATCAATACATTTCCAACATTCCTTTTATCGCTCCCAGATAATATTCACGCCAGCCTTCAGTAATCTCCTCATACACGTCGTCCGGGATATGGGTATGCGACAACTCCACACAAGTGGCTGCACCCTTTTTTTTCATCGTAATCTGCACCACCGACTGTTCTTCTTGTTCGCCAAAAAACCATTCTTGCACCAGACGTCTGTTCGGAACCACCTCCAGATTTACCCCCGTGATATCTCCTTCCCACAAAGAAAATACATATCCGGCTTCAGGTTTCATATCTGCAGGATATCCACTCCAGAGTTCTATCTGAAAAGCATTGGTCAGAGCGGTAAAAACTTCTTCCGGATCAGCCAAAATATCCAGCGTGTATTGAAAATCTTTCATATCAAAAATAATTTTGCAGGAGGCTAAGATAATACAAAATGTACGAAACATCAAAAGCATGACACCGTTCCTTCAGCCCCCTCTCATCCGGCATTCTTATCGTATGCTCTTAAAAATAAGAGATTTTTCAAATCATCCGCCTCACAAGGGAAATCCAAAGCTGAAAATAACCTGTTCACAGCCACAGAAACATCGGTCTTCTCCAAGGCCGATCCGTGAATATAATTCATAAATTTCAATACCCTGAAAGCATTGAAAAAATCAAAAAAGCGCCGGTTAAACTGATACAAAGACGCACAATTGGCATTTATTTCGGCCATTTTTTCTACGGCCCGCCCCTCATTCAAAAAATCCCGGAGATGAGATTCCTGCTGTCTGAAATAGGCCTCTACCTCATGTCCGGGGGCCTTATACAAAACATCAATTCCTTGCAGCAAGGGCCGGAGCATCTGGAAAGCTTCAAAGTTATAAACCGGTAAACGTCCTCCATTGGCCACAATCTGCCGGAGCGATCGTCCGGTTCCGAAAGGAGTCCGCTCGGAGAAACGAGCAGAAGGATAAACGGTAGTCGTTCCCAGTGTTTGATAACGTCCGGTAGCAATCAGCTTCTGTAAAAAATAAAAATCTTCGCCGGCCTGACGCTTATTCATGCCTCCCTGCGCCACATAATCAGAAGCTCTCACGGCAAAAGCCGATCCTATACAATGATAAGCGTGAGGATGCCCGACAAACGCCATTCCCCTCTCATAATACCTGAGATAAAGTTCGTACTTGATGATTGCTTCTTCAACCTCCTTACACTCATGCTCCCAACGGTGGGCATAAGCGATGGAAATTCCGGCCAGAGGTCTGGAACGAAAAATCCGGATCGTCTCATCGGTATAATCCGCATCCACCCAAGTATCTGCATCCAAAGAAAGTATAGGACACTCAGGCTTACCATGAGCATAGAAAAAAAAAGCGGCTCGATCCATTGCTATCTTACGGGCCAATCCCACTCCCGCATAACGGGCAGGCAAATCGAAAGCCCTGACCACCTGGCATTCAATCCGTGGATTCGTCCACTCTTTTCCTATATAATTCTCTATTTCACAGGCCAATAGACAATTGTCCCGTTTGATCTCTCCGGGACAATTCTCAGCATGATTGACCAAAATCACAACGCCCACATTTCCGTTCCTGCAATCATTCCGACCCAAAGAGTCCAAAGTTCCGAAAATATCCCGGTCATCCAATACCGGAATGATGACAATAGCTTCCGGATCACAGTCGAACTCCAATGGACGATCTACCGGATTACGGTCAAAATACCGCTCAAAAATTTTCATCGCATCAGCAACAAAACATCGGACATTTAGCTCCTTCCCCTCCGGTCTGGAAACACCCGGCCGATTAAATTAAAAAAGGCTGAGTTCATCAGCCTTTTTCTATGCATTTTACAGGGAAATTATTTCCCGTTATTATTTTTATACTCCTCATTCAGCAACCGTACGACATCGTTCGTGATATCAAAACCATTCTCTGCATACAGAACAGTACTCCCCAACTGAGTACTCAGTACGATATCGAATTTGTTGTCCTTATTATATTCTTTCAGGAAAGAAGTGATTTTATTAAACAGCTGACGATTCAGATCGCTCTGTTCCCGAGCTGTTTTGTCTATCATATCTTGTTGCAATTTTCTCAGGTTTTCCTGTTTCACCAACAGTTGGTCGCGGGCGTCGATGGCACGTGCTTCGGAAAGGAAACCGTTATTTTGCAATTTACGCTGGAATTCATTGGCTTCCTGATCCAGCGACTTAGCTTTCACATTCAACTCGGTTCTCCTTTCTTCCTGCTTTTTCAAAAATGCCTCATTCAATTCTATAGCAAGCAGATAGTTATTCATCAATGTATCGGTATTGATGTACACAATCCTCGTTCCTTTGGCACTTGTCATTTCATTAGCTCCGGCAGGAGTTGCTCCGGTATTTTTACCGGAAGTGCAGCTGCTTAAAAAAAAGGCACTTACAGCAATGACTAACAATACATGTAAAACGACAGAATGATTCTTCATAAATTTTATAACTTCGTTAATAATAAAATGAGCGCCTTACGCTTAACATCATAATTTTATTGCAAAGATATATTTCTCCTCTCTTAATTATCCTTGTTTTTTCTTTTTTCTAAATAATAAATCTTCTTTAACATATCTATCTCTCCCGGATTCAGCCACTCTTTTTTTCCCCTGACTCTTTTTTGAGTCTTCAACCAACGATAAGCATCGACGGATTCCGTACCAACTCCCAAACGCACATCTACATGTCCTCTCATTTCCACACTGCGGGCATATTCATTAATGATCATTTTCTGATTCATAGCAGCATCCATATCCCGGACTGGCGAATAGGCTTGCTTTAGTATTCCCTCCATATTATTCCGGGCATTGATCCAATGCTGACGGCGCATCGATTTCCAACGCCGGACAATTACCGCTTCTGACAACAAAAGAGTATCCGGCGACATAAAAATACCGGTCATATATTCATTTTCGCGCAAAGTGTCCGGAACAATCACCTGGCAAGACTTATATCCCACATAGGTAAAAAGAATGGTATCCCCACGGACAGTACGAATACGGAAACAGCCTTCTTCGTCCGACACAACACCCTGCAGTTTGCCATAGCGACAGGTCACATTGTCCAAAGGCAAAGAAGTTTTCGCATCAAGAACAATACCAGAGAAAACGATACTGTCCGGCCGCATCAATACCTGTCCGTACAGCCCGGTCCCTCCCCATAGCAACAGGAGAATGATAAAATTAATTTTTACCATTCTCATTCGCTATTTCAGTATGCTGCAAAATATTCAAAAGCAACTCGCGGGCACGGAACAATTGTGCTTTCACTGTGCCCAAAGGAATGGATAAGGTATCTGCGATCTCTTCATAAGAAAATTCATCAAAATAGCGCAACTCAATCAACCGGCGGTACCTGCCCTTTAGTAAAGCGACTTTTTCACGCATGAAAGCGGCACGCTGCTGACGGATAGCCTCCTCGTCAGGAGTACGGACATCCGCCGGAATGCTATTGATGTATCCCCGGTCGTCCGGATTTATATCATCCACATCCAACGAAACGGTCTGAGCTCTCTTCTTCCGGATAAAATCAATCGTATTGTTGGAAGCAATCTTGAACAGCCAGGTACTAAAGGCAAACTGAGGAGAATAATAATTCAGACTGGTAAAAGCTTTTTCAAAGGCTTCAAACATCAAATCCTCTGCATCTGTCCTGTTATTTACCATCTTCAGTATCATAAAATATACCGAATCCTTATACCTTTTAAAAAGCTCCCCATAGGCTTTTTCATCCCCGGCAATCGCGTTACGAACTATTTTGTAGTCGTATAAAGCCTTTTCCGACAAATTGTTAGTTATCTCCATCTCTTACTGCTAAATATTGAATACATACCATAATACCATTTGTAGATAAATCCAAATGCGTTTACAGTCAACGAAGTTATGAATAATTTTCTTTGCCCCAGATGTTTCAAACAAGCATTTATTACAAATAAATCCATTAAAAATGTTAAGAATGTAAGAATAACTACATACTTCCATAATATAGTAAATAATATGAAATAAAAAGCTAAACCATATAATGCCCCTTCTATGATAAAACCAGCATCATTCCACAACCTCGCTTTCCACGGCCATCTTCTCTTATCAGCATAATGATAAGAAACATCCTCGTGCCAAGCTTTCCAGCTTTCGTCCGCAATGCACATTCTGGCGTCCTTTTGTTTTACCACCCGTACATTTCCTTTCACCGACAACTCCTTTACCATTTGGGAATCGAAACCGACATATTCCTGAGTATTACCGGTAAAACCGTGTTTTTCCAAATAATATTTTTTCCGGTATCCCATATTATATCCATTGCCTGACACATACATTCCGCAACGTACCAGCAGAAGGTTCTTCCAGAACCAAAGGAAACGGAAATACCGTCCGATGCTCAGCACTTTTTTCCCCATCGGATAATTGGCATATCCAATCACCACTGCCGTCCGGTCATCAAAAGCCGCCTGCATTTCCCTCACCCAGTACTTGCTTTCGGGCTGACATTCGATTTCTGTAAATAATAGAATGTCATTCCGGGCAGCCAGGATACCTATATTAATAGCAATTTTTTTAGTACACCGGAATTTGGTACCCGGAAAAATCCGGGTTGTCTTTAAATGAGCATATCGCTTTTGCAAATCCGATAAGACCTCCTGCGTATAGTCCTCCGAACATTCGTCCACAACGATCACTTCGTAGTCGGGATAATCCTGATTCAAAAAGGCTTCCAGATTTCGCCTCAACAGTTCGCCCTTATTGGCACAAGTCAGAATGACCGACACGCCTCTCTCACGGCTTTCATGTGCCACAGTCTTTTTTCCCCATAAAACCGATCCTCTGTACAATAGAAAAACGACATGACAAAGGAATAAAAAAACGAGTAAAATCACCCAATACGGATCACTACCCGGACTCTCCCAATACTCCCAAAAACTATTCATAGTCATCATAAAACTTCGAAGCGACTTTGCCCGCAAACAGCATAAAAATTCATCGCTTCCCCTCGTTGGTACAAAATCACATCAGTACATTTATTCCATACTAATGCTTACATTTGCTAACTTTAACTATTACTCAGTAAATGCGGACGTTAGTATATCCGTCACTCTCTTTTTCAAAAAAACGTACAAATATAGTTACTTATCGATGATTTTTTTTGCATTTCAGGATATATTTTCCCACTTTTGAAAGGTATCCGGAAAAGCTGGAATACGATCAAAAACAGAACCATTAACTAACATTAATTTAAAAACACTATGAGTGAAAAATCAAAAGGAATTATCGGTATTTTAACCGGAGGGGGAGATGTTCCAGGACTTAATCCCGCTATCCGTGCCGTCACCATCCGCGCATTAAGAGAAGGCTACAAAGTCATTGGAATCCGGAGAGGCTGGAAAGGACTGGTAGATGTGATCAGAGATAAAAAAGCGGATAATTCCAGCAATTTCTTTGAACTCACGGAAGAAATAGTCAACAAAGCCGGACGGACAGGAGGGACATTCCTGCATTCATCCCGTACGCGTGCTTCCCATGTTCCCAAATCAGCGGTTCCCGAACACCTGAAAGATAAATACACGGAAGAAATCAACGATCTGACTCCCGAAGTGCTCCAAAATCTGGCCTTCATCGGCATCGACTATCTGATACCCATCGGCGGAGACGACACCTTGAGTTATGCAGTACGTCTGAGTCAGGAAGGGGTAAAAGTGGTTGCCATTCCCAAAACCATGGACAACGACGTTCCCGGAACGGATTATTGCATTGGCTTCAGCACCTGCATTACCCGTACCATAGAACTGACTCATGAGCTGCGGACCTGTGCGGGTTCTCATGAGCGCTTGCTGGTGCTGGAAGTTTTCGGACGCTATGCCGGCTTCTCTGCAATGCTGCCGACACTGGCAGGAGCAGCCAACCGTTGTGTGATACCCGAATACCAGTTCGACATAGAGAGATTGGCCGAATTACTCTGCCAGGACCGATTCACCAATCCGAGTAAATATTCCGTCGTATTGGTTTCCGAAGGAGCAAGCTACAGTGGCGGACACATGATGTTCCAAAGCGAGGAAACAGACATGTTCGGCCATAAAAAACTGGGGGGCATCGGAGACTATGTCTCCAACGAACTTAAAAACCTGTCCCCGAAATTCAATCACGGCGAAACCATCAATGTGATCAATCAAAAATTGGGATATATGGTCAGATGCGGTAATCCCGACGCGATGGATTCTATTGTACCGATGGCATACGGCAACCTTGCCCTCGACCTGATCTCCAAGGGTATACACGGACGTTTGGTAATACTGAGAAACGGAAGGTATGACAATGCACCGATAGACATTGTAACCAGCAGTAAAAAATTTGTGGACATCAAAAAATTCTATAACACGGATCGTTTGCGTCCGCAATATAACAGCTTCGAGTTCATGCCACAGATGATTCTCTGAGCGTAAATGTAAAAGCGGACAGCGGGCAATGCAAGTCAGAGCAAGCAAAGAAAGTCGTCCCGCTGTCCCCAATATGCAGAAAGGCTATAAGCCAAGACAAATGGTTATTTCCTTTTATCTTCACCTATAGCCTTTCATCAAACCTTCCCTCCGGCTTTCTTACTTAGTTTTTTCAGGAGCTACGTTTTTGGGGACAGAATCCTGAGCTACACTGTCTACGGTCACAACGACAGTTTCCGTTTCAACGACAGTCCCAGACTCCATGGATTGTTCAGCAGCAGACCGTTCAGCCGCCCGTTCTTTTTTCTTTTGAGAATTTCCGCAGGATATCATAGATAATATGACAGCAAACAATGCGGTATACCTCCATACGGAAGAGCATTTCTTTTTCATTTCCTGTTCTTATTAAAGGTTACAGAAAAATCATACGCATCTCCGTAAAAAAAGTTTATAAAAACTGGAACTTTACCCCCAGTGACAAATTGAAAATATCGGTAATTTTAAGGTATTTATTGCAGAAATAACTGATGATATACAAATCATTGGTCCCAAATTCATAGAATAAGGTCAACCGTTCTGACAATCCTATCGGACGGAGCTTAAAATTCAACCGCTGCCCGAATGCCAGATTAAAACGCAGATTGGTGGCCAGTCCATAATAGCCGTCAGGATATTTATCGGGTTCCCGTGTCCAGAACTCTCTCCCAAAAATCTTATTTATATAGAGACTTACCGTAAAAGGCTCTACCATCCATTTACTTTTCCGGATTTTGACCTTCCAGGGAATATAATTCTCTTTCAAGGTAATCGTCAGGTGCCTGTGATCACCGTCGAAACGGGGCAGATAGCCTAGAAACAAATCGGTTTCCCATTGCTTTTCCCGTCCGTAATCCCATCCTACACCTAAAGAAATCAGCCCCATAGAACCGGCATATTGGATCTTCTCATAACGGGGAATCAAACTTTCCCATCCTTTTTTATACCTTTCGAGCTTCCTGACATGCTTGTTTTCAAATCTATCCTCCTCTTCCTGGCCGGCCACAACCCGGGAACAACTCCCCGTCATCAGCAACAACGCCAGGACAACAACAGAAATTCTCATGATCTTAAAAATAAACCACTTGATAATCATAGTCTTCTTTCGTCACTGTAAACAACAGGTAATTCCTGTTTTTCATGGCATCCGAACCATAATACAGGATTCCATCATCAAAAAATTCATTCTTCATCAAATGGTGCTCATGAGCATGCACGCAAAACATCAAATGCCGAAACTGCTTCAGATATTCATGAAAAACAAATTTGACATTATTATTAAATACAATATCTCCCGGCTCGGCATGCATCATCGCAATAGTCCGGTCGTATTCCACTCCAACCGTATCGGCAATTTCACGCTGGATAAATTCAAAATCAGGCACAGGAGTCGAATAATCGAAATCCAGAGCATTGGTATTCAAGCCCAGAAATTTTATTCCTCCATAAATAAAGGAAAAATTAAAATCGCCATACATCGCCCGGTAAATCTCCCCACCGGTTCCCAGATGATCATGGTTTCCGATAATCGCAACATAGGGCACTTTCAGCTTATCCATAATGTCATGTATCCAGCAAAACTCCTTTTTCATGCCGAAATCGCTGATATCTCCCCCATGCACCACAAAATCGATATCCTCACGACTGTTTACAGCCTTGACAAAATCTTCCGTTTCATCGTACCATCGCTGGGTGTCCCCCATAAATGCAAAACGAACGGTATCCGCATGCCGGTCATTCGCACATATCTTTTGTATATTTTTTGAATTGATGTTATTGTACTTTTTATCCAGCCGGGTATCATAAGGATGATATTCAAAAGGATGACATCCCCCAAAAATAAAGGCAACACCCGCAACCAACCATAATTTTTTCATAAGACACTTTGTTTATTACCGGAACAGGCTCATTCATGCACCACACACCTATAATTTACTAAAGCCGACATCCCCACCGGCCCTTCCCAGGACAACGGCTGTTTAGTACGTATCTGAAAGATTTTTTATAACACTGTCCGATTATATTGTGATAATATACAAATAACATGCCAAGCGAAAGAAAAAAAATTATCTTTGTTCATCTCAACAAACTACAAATTACGCATGAATATACATTTTATCGCAATTGGCGGAAGTGCGATGCACAATCTGGCACTCGAGCTTCACAAGAAAGGAGAACATATCTCCGGTTCGGATGATGAAATATTCGAACCCTCCCGTTCCCGTCTGGAACAAGCCGGCATATTACCCGCAGCCTGGGGATGGTTTCCCGAAAAAATCACCCCCCAACTGGATGCGGTCATTCTGGGAATGCATGCCCGGAAAGATAATCCCGAGCTATTAAAAGCCCAGGAATTAGGCATTCCAATATTCAGTTATCCGGAATATCTTTACGAACAGACAAAAGATAAAAAAAGAGTGATTGTTGGCGGAAGTCATGGTAAAACGACGACAACTTCCATGATCATGCACGTATTGAAAAGCAGCAACCGGGAATTCGATTATATGGCAGGAGCGTTGCTGGAAGGATTCGACACCATGGTTCATCTGAGCAACGAAAGCAAGATTGCTGTATTTGAAGGGGACGAATATCTCTCCTCTCCCATTGACAGCCGTCCCAAATTTCATCACTACCACCCCGACATAGCCATTCTGACAGGCATTGCCTGGGATCACATGAACGTTTTTCCAACTTTCAGGAACTACGTGGAACAATTTGCTCTTTTCATTGAAAAAATCACACCGGGCGGCACACTGATCTACTTCGGGAATGACGAGAATCTGCAGCACATCATTACAAGAGCTCATCCATCAGTTAAACTTCTTCCCTACAGCACTTATCCGCATCAAATCCGCGACGGAATCACCTACCTCGGTAAAGAAGGAACCACTCCGATACAGATTTTCGGTGAACACAATCTTCAGAACATTTCCGCCGCCTATCTCGCATGCAAAGAACTAGGCATAAGTGATCAGGAATTTTTTAAAGGCATCGCCACCTATCGTGGTGCCGCCAAACGACTGCAAAAAATCGCCGAAAACGAACAAACCACTGTTTTCCTGGATTTTGCACATTCACCATCAAAACTGCAGGCCACAATTCAGGCTGTCAAAAAGCAATATCCCCGGCAGAAACTTATCGCTTGCATGGAGCTGCACACCTTCAGCAGTTTGAACGCCGGCTTTCTGCCTCAGTACAAAAATACGATGGCTCCAGCCGACGAAGCCATTGTTTTCTTTAATCCGGAAGTTGTCAGACATAAACATTTACCGGAAATCAGGAAAGAGGATGTCATCCAAGGTTTCGGGGAACAAGACCTCAGGGTATTTACTGACAATCAGGAACTTCTAAAACAGTTAAACCGATACGACTACAGAAACACGATATTACTGATTATGACTTCCGGGAACTTTTCCGGAATCGACCTGCGGGATCTTGCACAGAAACTAATCAGCAAATAAAATTAGCCAGGGGATTTTCCCTGGCTTAACTCACCAAACTTTCTTCCCCGCTTGAAATATAATCTAATCACTATACTTCGTAAAACACAGTTCTTCTTCTTATCCAAACGCCACAATTTTTCAGATCGCGCATACCACCGCACAAGCCATTCATCTGACGGTATTTAATAATCTTCCTTGCAATACCGCTTAATAATATTGTAAGCGCTCACAATCCCGAGTTCTCCGGCTTTACTCAAATCCACATTCGCCATGGCTTTCTGACCGGTATAAATGTAAAGCAAACCACGGTTGAAATAGGCTTCCGCAATATCCTTATCCTTTGCAATCACCTGACTATAGGCGGATATCGCCTTGTCAATCTCACCATTTTTGGCATAGACATTGGCTATATTGAATAAGGCATAAACAAAATCGGGATCAATCTCAAGGCATTTATTATATCCTTCCAACACCGACGAATAATCCACCTTCCGGTTATCGTTCTCTTGCTCTCCCACGACACGGGGCGCCTTGTCTTCTACAGATTCGATATAGTCGAACATCAACATCCGGGCATTGGCACAGTTAAATAAGGCCAGCAAGTTCCGGGGATCTTTTCCGAGCACAGCCGTAAAATCATCTATGGCTTTCGGATATTCCTGAAGTCCCAGGTAGAAACTTCCCCTCAGCAAATAACTGTCCGGCTCCTCCTGTCCGGCAATACTTTCCGACAAACGCGCTATGGCCGATTCCGCAAATCCCTCCGGATAATGCTGTGTTTTATTGCACAAGGTAATGGCAGGATTGTAATCGTGAGCCTGATTATAAGCCATAATATGCTTATTATAATACTGCACTTTGCCGTTTCTTAAGGAATCCAGACTCATATACTGTACATAAAACACCCCTTGCAGCTCGATGATCACGTTCTTATCCTGCACCCGTCCGTTAATCACATCCCGGATATCGTCATACCGGGCGTTAATATCGACGAGCTTGCGGAAATTAGCCGTCGTATCCACCAAAGCATTCCGGTCGCCCTCTTTCATCTTCTTGTAACGTTCCATAATATTCAGCGCCATATAACGATCCTCATCTGCAGATGCAGTATTTCCCAGCTCCTGCTCCACAGCGGCACGTACAATATAAGCCTTTACAAAATCAGGATAAAGCCGGATGCTCTCGGAAAAATCATCATAAGCGCCATACCAATCACGGATTTCCATTTTCAATAACCCGCGGTTAAAATAAATCAGAATATTATCCGGATTCATGTCCACTACCTTATCCAGGTCGCGTATAGCCGCATTGGTCTCGCCCACTTCTGCCTTCAGCATCGCCCGGTTGTAATAGGCAAAAATATAATTACTGTCCAGTCGAATCACCTCATCGTAATCGGCCATCGTTTGAGGATACTTTTTCATTGCATACCATGCCATAGCCCGACTCATCAGGATTTTCTTGTTTTCCGGATTTGCCTTCAAAGCCCGGTTGAAATCCTCTATCGCATTATGATAGTCTTTTTGCTGATAATAAAGATATCCCCGCAACCCGAAAGCATCGTCCGAAAACATGTTCAAATGAATGGCCGAATTACAATCGGCCATGGCCCCCTCCACATTATCCAACTTTTCCCGGACAATAGCCCTGTTGAGATAGGCCGGCAATAATTTAGGGTCAATCATCAAAGCTTTCGAATAGTCCTTTTCCGCCTCTTCATATTTTCCCAGTTGCGCCTCGGTGATTCCCCGCTGGGCATAAACATACGCCACCGTCGGATCCAGGGCAATGGCTTCTGCATAATCTTCAAGGGCATCTTCATATTTCCCCATGTTGCTATAGGCAACGCCCCGATAAGTGTAAGCATGAAAATAATTCGGATTCAATTCGATGGCCTGCGAAAAATCGCGGATAGAACCGTCATAATCATCCAGATTCAGTTTGGCCAGACCCCGGAAGAAATAAGGTTCCGAAAGATAGGGCTTCAACCGGATTATGCTGTTAAAATTATCGATGGCACTGACATAATCGTCGAAATAGATGGCATTCTGCCCCATCCGAAGCATACTGCTGGTGTTCCATTGTGCATAGGTGCGGCAGACTCCGGTCAGCAGGAACAAGAGAAAAATAATCCTTTTCATGTGCTGTATAACATCTATAGACGGTCAAAGATAAATAAAAAATGGGATGCTTCCGCACCCCATTTCATTATTATGTGTTGATAAAAATTAATAGTCATTATTTTCATCTTCATCGATACCCGGTATAAATTTCCAGGTGGAATTGTCACTGGCCGTTGTCAACGAAGAACCTCCGGTAGTCACATAGCCATAGCCGTTGATGGCAAAACCGACCCCACCGATACGGATATACATGGCATCACGGAATTCAGTCACTTCATGCCAACGGTCTTCGTCTATGCGGTATTCCCATGCAGTTCTGGTACCGGAACCGCCACAGATATATCCTCTGTCTATACCTCCGTCCAGGCTGGAAGCAAAAGCAACGGCGTAAGCCCTGGGAATTTTGCCGTAATCATCGTTCCAACTTCCATCCTGATCAACCAGGGGCGCTTTTTTATACCATTCCGTACCGTCAAAAGCATAGACGTCCGTAACATTCTGGCTTCCGTCAGCCCCTAGGCAAAGAACCACCTGATCAGCAACTCTGAACACAACCCCTCCTACACGCGCATCTCCGGGGAAAATTTTTTCTTTCCAAGTACCGGTAGCAGGATTATACTCATAAATATTCTTGCTGGTACGTCCGTCCACCTGACCGGTTCCGGCATATCCCTTCCCGTTCATCTCAAAAGCAACTCCTCCCCAGAAAGAACAGGAAACCGTATCGGACGTACATTCCCGAATATCCGTTTTCAAATACTCCGTACCCTTCATCGCCCACTTTCTGTTCTTCAGGTCATACTTGTAAAAATCGCTGTAATATAAGTCCCGGCTCAATCCTGTCACCTCTTTCCCTCTGAATCCGGCACCGATATAAGCCGTATCTCCGATGACGAAACCGACACATCCCTTACGGCCGGCTTCGGGAAAATCCATCTCTTTCGTCCAGGAATTCCCGTTAAAGCTATAAAAGTTCTTCAGATACTTATCTTTGGTGCTTAAACTCTGATTATATCCCATCCCGACATACACAACGTCACCATATTGGAAAGCCACTGCACTTACCCGTTGCTCACCGGGAAATGAATTAGATTTGGACCAGTCACCCCACGTATCGTCATCCGAATGACAGGCAGAAAAAAATATCCCGAACAACGCAATCAGATACAATAAATCAATTTTTTTCATAGACTATTTTATGTATTAAATTACTATTCATATTTACTTCCGGCAAAACTACATATTTTTTAGGGATATTTCCAAACGAATCAAAATATAAAATTCAAAAACAGTCCTGATTATAGCTTTTTAACAAAGATATAAAAGCGTAAACAAGGATAATCATACGTTAAGCCTCCGCGCCGGATAAAGAAAAAAGAAATCTATGCGGGAATTTTTAGAAAATAACTATATCTTCGCACCAAATTATAAACAAACAACAGATATGCAGCGAATTTTTGTTTTTATTGCTGGTCTGCTTTGCCTGATATATGCTTGTAATAACGATTTGACAACCATTGGTCAGGAAGTGATCGGCAGCGATAATTACATTGGAGAGGAAGATATTCTGGTGACCAATACGGCCACGGTCAAACCGGACTCCTTCATCACATCCTGCGGGGAATATGCGTCCAACTATATCAATCAAATGGTCATGGGAAAATATACGGACAAATATAGCGGAACTACCGTTGCCATTCCCTGCTTTCAGATATCTCCGGCTTCCGTTCCTTCCCTCTCCGACAACACTTATCTCGATTCTATAACCCTGGAGTTCAGCTATGGAGGCAATATGTGGGGAGATACTCTGTATGATCCCAGACTTCAGAAATTTTCCTTATACCAGCTGGCTGAAGTCCCTGAATTGAATTATGACAACAACACCTTTTTCTATAATACCGAACCTGTAAGAACAGGAAGAAAAATAGGCGAGACCGAATTTTATCCTCTGATTGTAAACATGTCCAAGGCTTATTTTAAAGTCGATAATGCTCTGGGGGAAGATTTGCTTAAACGGCTGATTTACCGCGAAGGGGAGGCTGACGATATCTATAACATCAACAAAGAAGGGAACATCACCTATTACAACTTTTTCCGTTATATGAAAGGCTTGGCCATTATTCCCGACGAGGAGAACGACTGCATGATGACAATACATGCCCAAAGCGACAGTCTTTACCTCTGCCTGTACTATTCGGTCGACGGCAACGCTGCTTCTTTGCGTTTTCCCCTATCGCTCCGGGAATATCAATACAACCGCATTACCAACACCCCCATCCCGGAGTTTGAGTCCCTGACGAATCAGGAACAATCCGTCTCATTCGACAGCGTAAACCTCTCCGTGACTCAAGGTTTGGCAGGTTATATGACCAAAATGATCCTTCCTCCCGCTCCCCTTTACGGTGAATATACCACAATCATCAAAGCACAGCTGGAGATCAAACCCGAATTCAAATACGACAATCCGGTGGCTCTGCCAAGCTCGATCATGGTATATACCACCAACGACCTGAATGAACTCACCGGCTATCTGGCCAACAATCCCAACAACAACGTGACCGGAACGCTGGTTATCAACACTCAGAATACGGAAGACACCCGTTATATTTTCGATATGACCGAATACTATCAGACACTCAACAGCCGGCCTCCCACGGGTCTGGGCCAGCAAATCCTGCTGAGTGTGCCCAACGACGGATATTCCAGCACCGGCATCTCTTTTAACCAAATGGTTGTCACCGAAGTGCCTAAGGTGAAATTTTACTACGCAAAATATAAATAATCCTAGCCCAGATCGGATATTATGATAAAAAACATTATTTTCGGAATTCTTTTTTGCACTGCTTTTCTGGGAACGCAAGCCCAGAACAACAGCGGGTCGCCATATTCCTTTTACGGCATCGGCCTATTACCCGATAACAACGGACCTTACGGAGCTATGGGAGGCGTTGCTGCCGCAATGCGGGACAACCGAAACATCAACTTTCTCAATCCTGCCTCCTACACAGCCCTTGACAGCAACCGTTTCTATTTCCAGGTAGCTCTCACAGGAGAATATACTCATATATCCACTCACCGCAAAAGCGGACACTATCGGGTAGCTCAAAACGGGAACCTGAATATTGCCAACCGTTTATGGAAAGACCTTTACTTTTCATTCGGTTTTACTGAAAAATCGGACATCGGCTACGATCTGCTCTACGCCTACCGGATTGCCGGCAGTACAACGGGCTATTTCAACCAGAACATTTCCGGTGAAGGCGGGTTAAACGACATTTACGCAGGTCTTGCATGGAGATATAAAAACCTCTCTGTCGGTATCAATTTCTCCTATATATTCGGGAAACTGGAAAAACAACAAACCCTGACCGCCCAGATAGAGGACAGCTACTATATCCGAACCAGTGAAAACAACCGGATTCACGATTTTCTGTTCAACCCAGGCTTCCAATACCATTTCAAGCTTACCCCGACCTCCCGCATGACGGTCGGAACCAGCCTGAATTTTACCCAGAAGCTCTCGGCTAAAAAAGAATTCACCTCTTACAAAGTAAGCACCTCCAGCGGAAGTTCCACCATGCTCGATCAGGAAACGCTGAACCGGGGATATATCAAATATCCTTTCCGCATAGCAAGCGGCTTCAACTATCAATATAAAAACAAATGGCAGGCGGCAGGCGATTACACGTTCCAAAAGCTGTCCGGTTATGAAGAGTTCAAACACAACAAGCAGATGAACAACTATCACAAAGCAAATCTCGGCGTTGCCTGGACTCCTGAAGAAACAGGACGTTTCTGGTGGCAACGCAACAAATACATGCTAGGAGGCTATTTCGTCAGATCCGACATCCAGATCAAAAATACAGCAATCAACACCTACGGCATGACCTTGGGAACACAAATTCCCTTCATCCTCAGACGGGCCCAACAAGCCAGCGATTTATTGCTGGGCGTAGCATTTGACCTGGGAATACGGGGAACAGAAAAAAACGGGCTGATCCGGGAAAAATACATTAAACTCAGAATCAACCTCTCCTTTAAAGAATTCTGGTTTATAAAGCGAAAGATTAACTAAATATTAACACGACAAAACGGTGCAGCATGCACCGTTTTGTCGCTACAATCCGTATCTTTGCCTTTAGTTAATTTATTAAAAATTCATAAAATCATGAAGAAAACTCTATTTCCGTTAGCTGTATTAGCACTCTCCCTGGCAGCATGTAATTCCACAACGAAATACACCATCAACGGAACCGTAGAAGGAGAACAGACTGGCACTGTATATCTGCTGAAATATGCCAACCAAAAAATGGATACCTTGGTTAAAGCTCCGATTACTGACGGAAAATTCACCATGGAAGGTACAGTTGAAGGCATCACGGATGCTACTCTGACTATTGAAGGAAAAAGAGGCCGTACGCCGATTTTCCTCGAAAATACAGCATTCACGGTGGCTTTAAATCCTGCCAATCCGATGGAAAACAAAATTGAAGGCGGCGCCACTCAGAATTTGGCCAACCAATTCATGAGCATCGAAAGCAGCGCGATGAAGCTTCAGAGCGACCTGCGCAGTCAATATGCACAAGCTTACCAGAATCAGGATACCGTTAAAATTAAGGAACTCGTTGAAAAATTCAATCAGGTGGGAAATGAAGTTCAAACCAAGATTGATTCTTTAATGAAAGCCAATCACGATTCTTACATAGCTGCTTATATGATCGCCTCTCAAATGGGAGGCATGAGTCTGGAAGATCTGACTGCCAAATATGAAGCCCTGGGCGATAATGCAAAAGCTACTGAACCGGGTAAAAGAATTGCCGAAAGAATAGAAAAAGTAGCCGCTGTTGCTGTCGGTAAAGTAGCTCCCGACTTCACCCTGAATACCCCTGAAGGCAAACCTCTTTCCCTGCACTCTATCAAAGGCAAAGTGAAAATCATCGACTTCTGGGCATCTTGGTGCGGTCCTTGCCGTGGAGAAAATCCGAACGTGGTCAAAGTATACGAAGAATTTCATCCCAAAGGGCTGGAAATCCTGAGCGTTTCTCTGGACAACAACAAAGAAGCATGGCTGAAAGCAATCGAAGACGATAAACTGACCTGGAACCATGTATCTGATTTGCAGGGTTGGAATAATGCAGCTGCACAATTATACGGTGTAAACGGAATTCCTCATCTGATTGTTTTGGATGAAAACAATGTTATCGTAGCCAAAAACCTGAGAGGAGATGCACTCAAAGAAAAAATTGCCGAATTGCTGAATTAATTTAACATTGATTAATAAAGTGCGGAGGGTTGCGTATTTACGCGACCCTCTCTTTTTTATACCTTTGCCAGCCGAAAACAATACCGTAATCATAGGATGAAAAATTTGTTTTTACTCTTTGCCCTATTATTCTGTCTTCTCTCCCAGCAAAGTCGGGGACAAATGCCCCGGGAATCCGTCTGGGTCGATTCAATTCTGCAACAAATGAGCCTGGACGAAAAAATTGGCCAGCTTTTCATGATTGCAGTCTATAGTAACCAAACAGAAAATTACGAAACGGATATCGAGAAGCAACTTTTAAAATATCATATCGGCGGAATCATTTTTTTCCAAGGAGACCCCGCACGACAGATAAAACTGACCCAACGGTATCAGAAAGTATCCAAATATCCACTGCTGATAGGCTTAGACGCCGAACACGGGGTCGGGTGGCGGCTGAAAAATGCCATGGAATTTCCCAAAATGGGAATTCTGGGCGCAATAAACAACGACAGTCTGATCTACCGCTTGGGAGCAACGATTGCCCGCCATTGCCATGAATTGGGCGTACATGTAAATTTTGCCCCCGTAATAGACATTAACAGCAATCCCTGTAATCCTGTCATCGGAATCCGTGCCTTTGGCGAAAATCCGGAGGAAGTCGCCCAGAAAGGCATACTTTACATGAAAGGTTCTTTATCACAAGGAGTTCTACCGGTAATAAAACATTTTCCCGGACACGGAGACACCGACACGGACTCCCATAAGGCTTTGCCTGTTATCCGCCACAGTCCTCAACGCTTAGATTCCATAGAACTATACCCCTACCGGGCTTTGATCGAGGCTAATGCACCGGCCGTCATGATTTCCCATTTAAACGTCCCGGCATTGGATTCCACGGGAATTCCGGCAACCCTCTCTGCTGCGATCATCAATGGACTTCTGAAAGACAAGCTGGGCTTCCGGGGATTGTGTTTTACAGATGCCATGAACATGAAAGGGGTTACTCAGCATACTCCTCCTGGCGAGGCCGAAGTAAAAGCCTTGCTGGCTGGCAACGACATCCTTCTATTTCCGGAACACATCGGCAAAGCAATCCAGGCAATTCGGCAAGCCATTGCCGACAACCTGATCAGTGAAGAAATGCTAAATGAAAAATGCCGCAAAATCCTGGCTGCAAAATGGAAATTCGTCTTGCCCGACATTTACCCTTTAGAAACCAAAGGACTTTGGACCAGGCTTCATCGCCCGGAAGATATGGCCCTGAAACAACATTTATACAAAGAAGCCATCACCCTGATCAAAAACAACGATTCCCTGCTTCCCCTTAAACGTTTGGATACCCTGAAGATTGCAAGCCTCCGTCTGGGCGGGGAAAAACTAAACAATTTTCAAACGACGCTCAATCATTATACTGACGTCAGCCATTTCACCGTCCCCGACAATCTATCGGCAGATAATCTGCACAACTGGAAACAAAAACTGAAAAACTACAACTGCATCATTCTTTACAATAACACGGCCAATAATTCCTTCAGTAAAAATTTCGGCTACAGCCGTACCCTGGAAGCCCTGGTCACCGCCCTGAAAGGGAAGCGGATCATACTTTGCCATCCAGCCATTCCTTACGGCCTAAACCACTATATGTCCTTGCCGCTGGATGCCGTTCTGATATCCTATGAAAACCAGCTTTATGCCCAACAATATGCAGCTCAGGCCATTTTCGGGGGGATTGCCTGCAAAGGACAACTCCCGGTAAGCATCGACTCCACCTACCAGGCAGGGCTTTCAATCCGCACAGCAAAAACACGCCTCAGCTATGAAACCCCGGAAGCATACGGCATTTGTCCCACCCAGCTCAACCGTATCGATTCTCTGTGCAAAAGAGCCATACAGCTGAAAGCCGCTCCGGGCTGCCAGGTGCTGGTAGCCAAAGACGGAGCGGTCATATACAACAAAGCTTTCGGTCACCACACCTACCAACAAAAAACAGCCAACAAGACCACTGACATTTACGACATCGCTTCCGTCACTAAAATCACGGCAACCCTTCCTGCCATCATGAAACTATATGATGCAGGAAAAATCGGACTGGACAGCGCACTGGCTTCCTATTATCCTCCGCTGGACACCACCAACAAAAAAGACATCACGGTACGCGAAGTACTCTGTCACAATGCCGGCCTAAAAACATTTATCCCCTTTTTCCCTAATGCCATAGACAGGAAATCGATCCCGGGTCCCCTCTTCACCACCAAGCGGACAGCGACCAATACCCTGCGGCTTAAAAACAGGCTTTATGCCAACGTCAATTACCGGTTCAAAGACAGTACCATTTCGCGAACTCCCCGGGAAGGCTATAAATACATCGCTCCCGGCTTATACCTGTTTCCGGCCTATCAGGATACCATCCGGCAAACCATACTTACCTCTCCGCTCAATGCCCGAAAAACATATGCTTACAGCGACCTCGGATTTATCTTGCTAAAGTATGCGGTTGAATATGTCAGCGGGGAAACCCTCAGCCGCTTTTGCAAAAACAATTTTTACCTGCGTCTGGGCATGAACAGCACCGATTTCCGGGCTGCCGAACGTTTGCCCAAATCCAGGATAGTACCTTCCTGTTATGACCAATTATACCGGAAAACGGAAATCAACGGCTTCGTACACGACCCGACAGCAGCTTTACTGGGAGGAATTGCCGGACATGCCGGCTTATTTTCCACTGCCGGAGACCTGGCCAAAATATTACAAATGTATCTGAACAAAGGCTGCTACGGAGGCGAACGGTTTTTATCACCGGAAACCCTATCCCTGTTTTCCTGCCGCAACACCGTCTACGCCAATAACCGCAGAGGATTGGGCTTCGACAAACCGGAACCCGATGCTTCCAAAGCCAGTCCGGTCTGCAGTTTAACCCCTTTAAGCAGTTTCGGCCATACCGGATTTACGGGTATAATGGCTTGGTGTGACCCCGACAACAACCTGATATACATTTTTATGTCCAACCGGACCTATCCGAACGAATTCAATAACAAACTATCCAGAGAAAATATCCGTACCAAAATTCAGGAAATCATCTACAAGGCCGTACAGGAAAGCAAAGCGGATAACTGAACAAGTCATTCCCGGCTCTCCTATTACGGAAAAAATTCCGAATTTAGAATCATTCTAGACATATATATGATGTATAATTCAAGGAAAAAGGATACTTTTGCAAAACTATGAGTTTTATGCCGGACCACCCTGACATTGCCGACGATAACAATGTCATTGTAAAAACAGCATAGAGTACACGGGAATTCAGAATTAAACCAGTTATTAATAAATAGAATAATTATGAGTAATTTTTTGACTTCTTCGATCGGGAAAAAAGTCATTATGAGTTTATCGGGACTTTTTCTGATTTCGTTTCTTTGCGTCCACCTGACGCTAAATTTACTATTGATTTTTGATAGCAGCGGGGTATTATTCAATCAAGGTGCTCATTTTATGGCCACAAACCCGCTTATTAAGATCGTTGAACCCATTCTGGCCGTCGGATTTATCATTCACATCATCTGGGCTTCCGTGCTGACCATTCAGAACCAGAAAGCACGTCCTGTGAAATATGCCCAAAGGAATCAAAGCCAGAATGCGACATGGGCATCCCGCAACATGTACATTTTAGGGGCTATGGTTCTGATTTTCATAGCTGTCCACCTTTACAACTTCTGGTGGAACATCAAATTCCCGTCATTAGGAACTCCATTGTCCACCATCACGGTGAAAGGCACAGAGATGGAAGACACTTATACACTGGTGGCCGGTTTATTTAAGTCAAGCATTGTATATTGCCTGATTTATATTCTGGGAGCCATTTTCGTGGGCCTGCACATCACTCACGGTTTCTGGTCAGCATTCCAGACTATCGGTTTCTCCAACAACATCTGGAGAAAACGGCTCGAAGTCTTAGCCTATTTCTTTGCTATCGTATTTGCAGTAGGCTTCAGCATCATTCCGCTTTATTTTATTGCCGGATTGGGGAACTAATTAAACAGGATCGAACCCGGACTATTCCGCCTGCCGGAATATTCGGCGATCTGAATCACATCTCAAATCAAAAATTTAAAACTTCTTATTATGTCAGTAATAGATGCTAAAATACCTGCCGGACCGTTGAAAGACAAATGGTCGAACCACAAAGCCCATATCGGCGTTGTCAGCCCGGCAAACAAAAAGAAACTGGATATAATCATTGTAGGTACCGGACTAGCCGGTGGTTCCGCTGCAGCCAGTCTGGCCGAATTGGGATACAACGTAACTGCTTTCTGTTATCAGGATTCCCCCCGCCGGGCCCACTCCATCGCAGCACAGGGTGGTATCAACGCAGCCAAAAACTACCCCAACGATAACGACTCCGTTTTCCGCTTATTCTACGAAACCATCAAAGGTGGCGACTACCGTGCCCGCGAAGCGAACGTCTATCGTCTGGCAGAAGTAAGCAACTCCATCATCGACCAGTGTGTAGCACAGGGCGTTCCTTTTGCCAGGGAATACGGTGGTTTACTAGCCAACCGTTCTTTCGGCGGTGCTTTGGTTAGCCGTACGTTCTACGCCCGGGGCCAGACAGGCCAGCAGCTGTTGTTAGGAGCCTACAGCGCCCTGAACCGCCAGATCGAAGCCGGAAAGGTAAAAATGTTCAACCGCCACGAAGTGCTGGACATCGTTGTTGTGGACGGCAAAGCCCGCGGTGTGATTGTCCGGGATCTGGTAACCGGCAAGATTGAACGTTTCG
>CAZMAE010000021.1:0-8516 GCA_964564205.1 uncultured Odoribacter sp.
AACAATAAACGATTCTTATCGTCCGTGAGGGTATTGATTCTGAAATAATGCTCATTCAAACCTCTGAAATTGGAAGCATCACGGATCAAAAGCCCGCACTCCTGCAGCAAATACTTTTTTAAAGCCCGCGAGTCGTAGTCCGTCTCCACCAGAAAAAAAGAGGTTCCCGAAGGCAAGGGACGAAAACCGGGTATCCGGGCCAACTGTGCGGCAAATTCCTGTTGACGGACTTTTAGCTGCGCGGCATCGGGCAAACCGCCTTCACCGTTTTCCAAGAGATATTTTCCGGCCTCGATAGCCAAGGCATTCACCGACCAGGGTTGCCCAAAGCAGGCAATATATTCGATCACAGCAGGGCTCCCCAGCACATATCCCAGGCGCAGACCGGGGATGGCATAACATTTGGTCATCGACTTCACGACCAGTAAATTGGGATATGCCGCAAGCAGAGACAAAGCAGATACGGCCTCCGGTGCAAAATGAATAAACGATTCGTCCACCACCAACATCCTGTCCGGATCATCTTTTAATAAAGCTTCGATCTCTTCGGTTTTCCAAATCCGGCCGTCCGGATTATTGGGATTGCAAATAAACATCAGTTCGGTATCCTCCGGAATATGTGCTACATCCAAATGCTCCGCATACTGAATCCGGTGATTGTACAAAGAGCACGCATCTTCGTATTCCCTGAAAGAAGGAACGGGGATAAGAGTCCGGTGTCCTGAAAAAGCATGAGCGATTTTATAAAACAACTCTGTCGCTCCGTTTCCGGCAAGTATTTGTTCCGGAGCCACCCCATGATATGCAGCCGCCACCCGCCGGAAAGACCCCGCATCCGGCTCCGGATAATGGAAAATCCCTTCCAGATGATGACTCAGAAACTCACACAAAGGACGGGTATCCGCTTCATACCATACATTCGTAGAAAAATTCGCCTTTATCCGGATTTCCGACCGGTAAAGATCATCTCCATGCCCGTGAATCATAAGTCTTATCTCAAAAGTCAACGAATTTCCAACCTTTCGACAGCCGTATTTTCCATAATGGGCATTTCCAGCATATCCCCGGGTTGCTTTCCTTGCAGACAGGTCACGATGGCCCGGTTGAAAGCCCCGTGTCCCACCGCCAATACACGTTTACCGGGGAAAGTAACCCGCAGGAAATCAATAAAACGGGCTGCCCGTCGGTAAAGTTCATCCACCGATTCCACCCCGGCCGGCAAATTTTCCCAATCCACCTCTTCCATGCTTTTTCCCGTATACAGGCCCCAATCCATTTCCCGCAATAAAGGAGTAGGCTGCGGTTCAAGCCCGTGCAAACGGGCTACGGCACAAGCCGTGTCATAACTCCGGGCCAAATCACTGCACACAACAACATCCAGCGGTTCATCCTGTAACCGCACCGCCAGTTCTTCGGCCTGCCGGCATCCCAAAGGAGAAAGCGTTCCCGGCAATTGGCCCTGCAACACATGCCGGCGGTTCTCCAACGTTTCCCCATGTCTGGTCAATAGCAACACTACTTTTTTCATGGATTGAAATTTTCACAAAGGTATTAATTTTGGCTACGGAATTGAAATATTCCGCCCCCTTTCCATCTTTTTCAAACTAAAGAAAGCGACCGGACAAACAAACTGTGAAAAGAAATATATACTTTTACGGGTCAAAATCTGAAAGATGGAAAAAAGAATCATATTGATCACCGGCGGACAACGTTCGGGAAAAAGCGGATATGCCCAGCGGCTGGCTTTACAGCTGTCGGATCATCCCGTCTATTTAGCCACTTCGCGGGTATGGGACGAAGAATACCGGCAACGCATCGCACGCCACCAACGCGACCGGGGACCGCAATGGACAAACATCGAGGAAGAAAAATTCCTCAGCCGGCACACGGTGGCAGGCCGCGTGGTAGTGATCGATTGCGTAACCCTGTGGAGTACGAACTTCTTTTTTGACAACGACTCCGACATCGAGAAATCTTTACAGGAACTGAAGGCGGAATTCGACCGGTTTACCGCACAACAGGCAACTTTCATCTTTGTCAGCAACGAACTGGGCATGGGCGGTGTTTCCGAAAATGCCATTCAACGCCGGTTTACCGACCTCCAGGGTTGGATGAATCAATATGTCGCCCGCCAGGCAGACGAGGTAGTGCTGATGGTAGCGGGAATCGGAGTAAAAATCAAAGAGAACAAATAAAACTACCTCCGGGAACCTCCGGTTTTCCTCTTGCAAAAACGTATACCCAACCGGATACCGGATACGACAACGACAAGACAGCCGATCGCCAAAAACCACATGGTACAAAGCCACAACACCGGTCTGTCGACCAAAAACCTTATATAAAGATAGTGAGGGGCACTGAAGAACCATTTCCGGACCTGACGGTTATAATTCAGATACTTGCATTTACCGCTCCTGGGATCGATGTAATAACGGCTTCTGTCCTCATCTCCGACCTGCACTTTATATACGGGCAAAGGCAAAGTCTTCTCCACTGAAAGATAATAATTATCATACCGGTCGGACAAAGTGATACAAAAATCCGTACTATCGCCATGGATCGCTTTTATAGCCTGCCCGACCGTCTTTTCAGACAAAAACAACTCTTGAATCCGGTCGGTAGAAGCGTCCAGCAAAATACGCCGGTTGCCGGCCACAATATCGTACACCGGTACATCCTGATAATGCGACCAGGTCATCTCCTTCAAGTCCGGATAAGCGGAACGCACCGAACGATAGTCCAGCACATATTTATCCAAAGGCAAACAAGCGGCCTGCAAAGTGGCGGGAGTGATCTTATACTCCCGGTGGGTCTTAGCTATCCATTGAGGAAGTTTTTTCATGCACATCACCCCGCTGATAGCCCAGGCGGTCAGAAAAAATCCGAAAATAACACCCGACCAGTGATGCCAGCGGTACCAGGCATTTTTATAAGGACTTTCCCAGCGTCGCTTTTGACGGTAACGACGGCAGAAAACATCGATTCCGACATACAGCCCGGTCAAACAGGCAATTAAAGCAATGGCAGCAGCCGTTGTTATCGTAATCCGCCAAACCGCCACATTTTGCCGCAAAGCAAAGAAATAAAATTTATGGGGAATAGCCCCGATCCATGCCCAAAAACGCTGTCCGGCATCCGACCATTGCTGCACTTCTCCCGTACGGGCAGAAATATACAATTGATGCTTCTCCTTATCGCCAAAATAAAATTTATAAATCGGCAACTTGGATTTATAACTCGTATACATAATCCACTGTTCCAGGGTATGCAGCGTATCCACCCGCAGCACAGGCGCCGCACACCAGTTCCGGGCAATCTTTTCGATCACCCCGAAAGTCAGCGGTTTTACCTGTTCCAGCGAATCTTTACAAAACACATACTTTCCCCGTCCGGTAGACACCGAATACAGCGTTTGATCCTGAAATTGCCGGAGATGTATTCCCTGCACCGAATCCGAGGCAGGGATACGGTTCAAAAGAGTATGGATATCCGGTAAAGAAGAGGATAAGATTTCTGATTTTTCGTATTTCTGTTCCGGTGTTACCCGCGGAAAAGAATGATACACTAACACCATTCCCGTTACAAACCACATGAAAAATATGCAGCCGATAAAAGTCCCGCTTATCCGGTGAAGCGAAAAAATCAATGCCCGTATCCTCTTCATTACCGTCACTGTTTAATCTTCCAAAAACAATACCTTATCCAGCGTATATCCTTCCTTGACGGTCAATCCTTTAGTCAATTTTCCGGACGGAATGTCGTACACATAAATGGTCGGTCCCGCATGCTCAGGCTGCACTCCGATGTAAGCTTTATCTCCTCTCACACAAGCCCCTTCCATCCACATATTTCCGCAGGCGGGAAGATCCAGTTTTTCCTTCATTCCGGTCGCCAGATCCAATACGGCATAATAATTTTTATAACTGCTGCTGGATTCCCACGTACCTGCTCCGGTTTCGTTCGGATCCTGGATAAACAGGAGAGCCTTTCCGTTCCTCAAATCGTAAATATTCAACAATTTACCCTCCGTATAATTATAGCCCTGATAGTTTTTATCGAAATCCAATGCACCCTTTTTTATACGAAGCAACCGTCCGCATTGAACGGTGGTATATCCCGTAGTGCCTTGAAGACGATTATTGCAAGCCAGATAATAATCCCCGTTCTTATCGATAAACGATTTACTCTGGTTCAACTCTCCGTATGCCGTAGAAGCCGGAAAATGAGCCCGGGTTTCGGTGACATGATTCAACACCGACATATCGGCAGCCTTTATCACAGCCAGATAAAACTCCGGTTTCGTATTTTTCTTCAACTCATAGGAATAAAGGATCGTACCGTCCTCGCGCCCCTTGGCCATTCCGGAAGTAGAAAAATACATCTCTCCCGTAGGGTCCGGCAAATCCAACGTTCCTTCCGCCTCGATCTGCATCGTCTCGGCATCGACTTTCACCCAAATCACCTTATCCTTAGGTCCGTTGGCCCCTAAAAGAACCAATGTCCGGCCATCGTTCACCCACGCATGAGTAAAACGCCCGGCCTTAAACGTGGTGAAAGGAATCTCCCGGACCACTTCGATCCGATTATCATTAATCCGGTATTTGCCTAAACGGGCATCTTCGCTTACCTGATAATAATATTTTCCTTTTGTAATCGTCTCGGAAGTCAGCTTATTACTGACATCCAGGCCGTTGTTCTTCAAATCCAAATAACCATGATCCAGCGAATCCACGCCTTTCACCAATTGAGCCCAATCCTGTCCCGTTCCGATCGAAACCCAAAGGTCATAATGACCGTTTGCAAAATATTCCGGTTCTGGTCCCTCTTCATCATCGGAACAAGCGGCCAGCATTCCGCCAAATACCATCAGGAGCAATGCTCCAACATACATTCTAATTGTTTTCATCGTTACTTTTGTTTATTTATAAAAAATCTGAACTTACAAAAAAATGAGCGTCCGGGTTTCTGCAGCATGTAATTATCAAACGTCTTACGATCCAAAATATTATTACACTCCAGTGAAATATTATACTTTTCCTGCTGCAAGGAATACGACACCACTACATTATGGACATATTGATCCGGAATCGTCGACTTGCTCTTCAAAATGCCGTAACCTTCCCACGTCAGATAGAACCAATGAACATACTGGAAGTAATATTCCACACTCAACCGGGCATCTTTAAAAAACAGATCCGGTTTCGTATAGTGCAATTCTGCATTACCAAAAAACCACGGCTGATTGGGCATCTTATTCTTATAGGTGATTTCCAAACCTCCCATCCGGTTGTATTTCGTTTTATTCACCGCATGCTGGTAACTGCAATTGACAAGCGCCTGAAATCTGTCGGCAAACCCGTATTTCAATTCGGCTTCGGCTCCCGACACAGATACATTCGTCACATTCTCATACTGACTCAAACCTTCCGACTCGGAAAGCACACAATAAATATAATCCTTCACTTTCCGATGGAAGAAATTAGTCTCATAATCCAACCGGTGTACAGGCCCGGCAAAAGAACCGAAAGCCCCGACATTGAAATTATCACTGTTCTCCGGTTTCAGATTGAAATTCGGATACACCGTAGTCCCGTTCCCCAGAAACTCCGTCGCCAAAGGCAAACGGATGCTGTGTTCAAAAGAGGCCTTGAGCGACAATCCGTCGGAAAAAGTATAACGCACCCCTGCTCCTCCGCCCCAATAATCTTTCACTGCGTTCCCACCCATATCGTCCGATCCGGTAATCCAGTACAAATCTTCCTGCTCCACCCGCATCCTGTTGATGTAATTCTTGACAAAAAAAGTATTGTTCCAGCGTCCTGCCCCCAAATGCTGATTATAAGACAACCCCAAGATATGTTTCTCCAACGCATCATCCGTACCGACAAAACTCTCATCCAAATCATCAGTTCTCTTATTATTCAGATGTTCCAATAAATAATTCAGCTGAAAATCATGCTTTTCATTCACAAAATAGTCGAAGCCACCCCGCACGACCGTCAGAGGCCTTTTATAATTCCGGATTGATTTTCCCCTCCCCGCCATTTCACTCGCATGAGCAGCCGAGAAAGAACCGTCCCACCAGTAAACCCGGAAAGCAGTGTCCACCACCTGATAATGATCGGCAGTATAGGACAGAAACAGATTGACATTCAAACGATCGGTCAAAAAATTCCGTTTCTGATACTGTGCTGAAGCAGAGAATGCGTGCTGCTGCCGGGCCGCTTTTCCATAAACGACTTTCTGCACGGCGCCGGTTTGAATGTCTTTGTTCTCCTGGGTAGCCGTTGCCGCAATCAAAAAAAGATCCGCCCATTTCTTGCGGGTAACTCCCAATTCCAGGCGCCCCAGTACGGAAAAATAATCATCATGAAACCGGCGCAGATTCTTTTCTGTAAAAATTTGCTGCTCTGCATCCCAGACCTCGACTCCTTTCATCAGATAATTATTTTTCGAGTAATTCAGTCCCAGACCGGCAGAGATAGTAAATCCGTTTTCCGGATTCACATGCCGGGCATTCAGATCGGCCTTATGAGTATGGAAAGAACCGAAACCGTAAGAAACATCCAGATAATCTTTCTGCTTTTCGTTCGTAATAATATTAACCGCTCCCCCCAAAGCATCCGATCCCAGATGAGCGGGAACTACCCCTTTATATATTTCAATGCGTTCCACCAGATTCACCGGCAAATTGCCCAGATTCACTCCCCGTCCCAAAGAAGCCAACGGCACACCGTTCACAAAATAACGGATCGAATTTCCCGACAGCCCGTTTATGGAAAGATTGAAGTCGGATCCCACACCTCCCTCCTCCCGGATACGGACACCGGTGGTGCGGTTTACCAAAGAACTCAACCGGGAAAGCGTATTATAACGCGACTTTACATCCAGCACATTTACCGTATAAGCGCTCTCCTTGATTTGTAAACTTTTCGATTTACCGACCACATCAACCCCCTCCAGCTCTTCGTCGTTTTCTTCCAAAATAAAATGACAACCGCTCATATTCCGCCTCAAATCGATCTTCTTACGGATGGTTTTATAGCCGACAAACGAAACCACAACATCATATTCCCCGGGCACTATTTCCAAAGCATATTTTCCATCCTTATCGGTATAGGTTCCCCAGGAAGTGCGATCGGCGACAACCGTCGCCATATAAACCGGCTTTCCTTTTGCATCTTTTACTTCCCCGGACAATACGACCTTACTTTGTGCGAAAACATTCAACTGTAAAACAAGCACGCACCAAAAACATCCCCAAACGGATAATTTCATTTTATTCATATAAAAATCAATAATACTCCCGGAAACAAGGAGAATGGATATCCATCGGGATACATCCGTTAAAAGGAAAAATCTTTCATAGACGTCCTCAAGCTTTGTTCCTCGAAAGCCCTGTAACTTATACATTTTGGCAGGTCTTCTGACTTACTCCTCCTTCAAACACCTTCCCATCTAAAAAGACAGTGGCATAAGTATCGTTCGAAGATTCCGGCGGAGCTTACAGCAGCGGGCCTGTTCAGGATTTACACCTGATTCCCTTTTCATCACATTTCCGAAGAGACGGAAGTGTGACACCAAAATCGGCAGCAAAATTACTATATATACATAAATATCCAAATAAAGGGGAAAAAATAATTCACTCCGGAATCCCGGCACCCTCCGAAGAATCGTGCATGCACTGTTTTTAAATGAAAAAGCCGTATCCCGGTCGCCCACAATCCCGGCAAGACCCGATTTTCAAGCTGCCCCTGTCATTCAAGGCGAAGCCTTACCTATAATCGTAAAGCTTCCGCTTGCCCACAGGACTCCCGCCCCCGAAGGGGCAGGCCTATTTGAGTCTCCCGCAAAGGAGTCGTTTTTACTGCAAAATCAGTTTTTTGATTTCATCTACGACATACGCAGCATCCTCGTCCGTCACATAAGGTCCGCTTGGCAGACACAAGTCGTTCCTGAACAACTCCTCGCTCACTCCGTTGACATAACACGGATTCTGAGCATAGACCGGTTGCAGGTGCATAGGCTTCCACAGCGGACGGCTTTCAATCCCCGCCGCATCCAGCGCCATTCGCATCGCCTCCACATTCCGCCCGGGCTCACAGGCCGTATGCAGCGCCTTTGCAACATGCGTCACTCCCGCCGCTCCCCCGACGGCTCCCTGTATTTCCGTTTCATAAGCCTGTTCTTCTCCCTTCACCCGCAGCGAAGGATCCAGCACGATCGTACTCAGCCAGTAATTGCTGTCGTAGCGCGACGAAGGATTTTCGTGCAACCGGATTCCTTCGACACCGGCCAGCAGTTCTTTATACAGGGCATGGACATGTTTATGATGGGCCAGATGATCGCTGGCTACCGTCATCTGTCCCCGTCCGATACCCGCACAGATATTCGACATCCGGTAGTTATAACCGATTCGTTCGTGCTGGTAGTAGGGATAGGCTTCCCGCGCCTGCGTGGCATAGAACATGATCTCCCGCTTAGTCTCTGCATCCGGACAAATCAAAGCTCCTCCC
>CAZMAE010000022.1:0-5916 GCA_964564205.1 uncultured Odoribacter sp.
TGCCGCTGTCACCGTCCGGCTTCACAAATGCCTTGCCGCTAAGCCATTCAGTGCCATTTCTTCCGTTTTATTCGTTTATTCCGGAGATTATTCGTAAGTTTGCAAACCTCAATACAAGTTATACAAAAATGGCACAAACACCTTCTATACCTAAGGGAACACGCGATTATTCACCGGAAATCATGGTGAAAAGGAACTATATCTTCGACACCATCAAAAGTGTATTCAAGCTATACGGATATATGCCCCTGGAGACTCCGGCCATGGAAAACCTGTCTACCCTGATGGGCAAATACGGAGAAGAGGGGGACAAGTTACTATTCAAAATCCTGAATTCGGGCGACTTTATCGGTAATATACCCGACACGGAATTACTGGAAAGAAACAGCCTCAAACTCACCAACAAAATCTCGGAGAAAGGATTGCGCTACGATTTAACGGTGCCTTTCGCCCGTTTTGTCGTGCAACATCAGAACGAACTCACCTTTCCTTTCAAGCGCTATCAAATACAGCCTGTCTGGCGGGCCGACCGGCCGCAGAAAGGGCGCTACCGGGAATTTTATCAATGCGACGTCGATGTAGTGGGCAGTGATTCCCTACTGCATGAGGTGGAACTGATACAGATGGTGGACGAAGTTTACCGCCGGTTGAGCATCAGGGTACGCCTGCTTATCAACAACCGGAAAATCCTTGCCGGGATTGCAGAAGTAATCGGATATCCCGACCGGCTGACCGATATCACCGTAGCCATCGACAAAATGGATAAAATCGGTCTGGAGCAAGTGAATGCCGAACTCCGGGAAAAAGGCCTTCCGGAAGAAGCCGTCGGCAAGCTGCAACCGATTCTGTTGCTGGAAGGCAGCAATGAAGAGAAGCTGACAAAACTCAGAGTCATCCTGCAAGAAAGCGCAGTCGGGCAAAAAGGCATAGAAGAATTGAGCACAGTTTTCGACTATCTTCACGACCTGGAAATCGCCACTGAGATAAAACTCGACCTGACCCTGGCACGCGGCCTCAGCTATTACACCGGAGCCATTTTTGAGGTCAAAGCTTTGGACGCAGAAATAGGCAGCATCACCGGAGGCGGACGCTATGACGACCTTACCGGAATTTTCGGGCTGAAAAACATGTCCGGAGTCGGGATTTCTTTCGGTGCCGACCGCATTTTCGACGTGATGAACCAACTGGACTTATTCCCCCGGGACAATGCGACAACCACCCGCCTGCTGTTTGTCAACTTCGGACCTAAGGAAGAGAAGTATTGTCTTCCTTTGTTAAGGCAATTGCGTAACAAGGGGATCAATACCGAAATTTATCCCGAAGCGGCCAAAATGAAAAAACAAATGGCTTATGCCGACAAAAAAGGCATTCCTTTTGTCGCTTTGGTGGGAGAAAATGAAATGCAAACCGGGAAACTGTCTCTGAAAAACATGAAAACCGGAGAACAGACCAACGTCACTCCCGAAGAACTGACCGACCTTATTCGGCAAGCATAAACAACGGAGATTCCCAACCTGCCGGTTCCGCTCCCGAAGGAATTTGCAACAGAAGGGCAACCGGCTTGCGATCTCCTAAAAACCGGAAACTTATGCGGATATACAGAAAAGAACATCGTCCTCTGAAAAGCTATGGATTCGATTCCAGGTGTCCATAAATGCAAAGAGAATCCGGAAACGGCAACGACCCGGCATACCCGGGTCCGGCTATCGGCAAATGTGTGTTATTTCCAATTTTAATTTTTATTTTAAAACTATGGTACATTATATTTCACCTTCTCCGCTAACGTTTGAGACCATCGACAACATTTTAAAAAACAACTATAAACTTGCGCTTTCTGAAGAAAGCAAGGCATTAATCCAAAAATGCAAGGATTATCTGGACCACAAAATCGAAACTGCTTCCAAACCCCTATACGGCATTACCACAGGTTTCGGTTCATTGTGCAAAATCAGTATCTCCAAAGAAGACCTCAGTCAGTTGCAGGCCAACCTGGTGATGTCCCATGCCTGTAGTCTGGGAGAACCGATACACCAGGACATTATCCGCCTGATGCTTCTGTTGAAAGCCCATGCCTTGTCCCTGGGCAAATCCGGAGTACAACTGGCCACGGTTGAACGCATCATAGACATGTTCAACAACAACGTACTGCCTGTTGTGCGCGAATTAGGCTCACTCGGGGCTTCCGGCGACCTGGCACCTCTGGCCAATCTGTTTCTCCCCTTGATCGATGAAGGAGAAGTATGGTATAAAGGCAAAATTTGCGATGCCAAAACAATCAATGCCAAGTTCGGCTGGAAAGCGATCGCCCTGGGTGCAAAAGAAGGTCTGGCCCTACTGAACGGAACCCAGTTCATGAGTTCGCACGCCGTGTATGCCTTGCTGAAGGCCTTTAAAATTGCCAAATATGCCGACATCATAGGAGCTTTATCGCTGGAAGCCTATGACGGACGCATAGATCCTTTCCTCCCCCAGATTCAGGAAGCGCGTCCTCATCCGGGCCAGATTGAAACAGCCCGCAATATCCGCACCCTCTTGGAAGGATCGGAATTCCAGAAGTGGGAGAAAACGCGGGTGCAGGATCCCTACTCTTTCCGTTGCATTCCCCAGGTACACGGAGCAAGCAAAGACAGCATCATGTACGTGGCTTCGGTAGTGGAGAGGGAAATCAATTCCGTAACCGACAATCCGACCATTTTTACAGAAGACGACCTGATTGTTTCAGGGGGCAATTTCCACGGCCAGCCTCTGGCATTGGTACTGGATTTCCTCAGCATCGCCCTGGCGGAACTGGGAAGCATCTCCGAGCGGCGCACCTACCGGCTTATTTCAGGCGACAGGGGCAATCTCCCGGAATTTCTGGTAGCCAATCCCGGATTGAATTCCGGATTTATGATACCGCAATATGCTGCTGCAGCCATTGTCAGCAAAAACAAACAACTGTGTACCCCCTGTTCCGTGGATTCCATCCCTTCTTCCAACGAACAGGAAGACCACGTCAGCATGGGAGGCAATGCAGCCACCAAGACAGTCAAGGTGGCCGAAAATGTGGAAAGAATCCTGGCCATCGAGCTGATGAATGCAGCCCAAGCCATAGACCTGCAAAGACCCACAAAAACATCGCCGTGGCTGGAAAATTTCCTGAAAGAATTCAGGACTGCGGTTGCTTTCAACGACCGGGACCGGGTGATGTATAAAGATATCGATGCAGCGACAGATTTCCTGAGATACGGAGATTTCACCCATTTCAAATAAACACACAAGGCATCCGGAATGCAGACCACAAATTCCGGATGCCTGTTTCATCATTCATCGCGATGTTTCCGTAAATAACGGCTCACACTTTTTTCAAGGACCAGCAAAACTATAAATATTCCGGCCAAAACCATAATCCTCACACAATCGCCGGAACAGGCCGCCAATGAAAAACGGGGAATATCCAGCATCATAAAGCTCAGCAACAACAGCAAAGCATCCAGATACATCAATACCCGGATGAATTTGAGCCGATGGTTTCCTATTTTTTTCCGATTGTTTTCCATAATGCCAATAAAGATAAGAATCTTCTCAGGAAACACAAAGTTTTTTCTTTTTTATCACAAAATATTTCTAATTTTATGGAATCCTGATCGGATGGTCGTTTATAGGATGACCATCATCTGTATCAACACCTAAAAAAGATATGCCATGAAAACCGTAAATCTGTTAACCGGTATTTTTTTACTTCTCGGCAGTGTGCTGCAGGGGCAGACAACACCACAGGATTCGTTGCTCGTCTATTATTCCAAATACCCCAGGCAAGCCCTGGAGGCTGCCGATCAGATGTATCAGCAAGCGATGCAAAGGAAGGACAATCCCCTGCTCATCAAGTCTTTGATTCTGAAGACTACGTATAGCCTCAAAATCAACCGGGACGATTACCCTGCCCTGCTCTCCGGACTGGAAAACAAAATCCGGCGGGAAAAAGACATCGTTGTCAAAAGCATCCTGCACTCCTATACCGCACAATTATACCACAATTATTACAACATCAACCAACATCTCATCCGTCAGCGGACCTCTTTAAAAGAAGCGGCATCCGACGATATCGCCACCTGGAGTTCCAATTTATTCGAGGAAAAAATATACAGCCATCTGACCGCCTCCATCGCTCCGTCCGAAACGCTGCAAGCCACCCCGGTATCCGACTACAAAGCCATCCTGATCACCGGAGCGGCATCCGACAGTCTGCGCCCCACGCTATATGACTTTCTGGGCCACCGGGCACTGGACATTTTATCCGGAGGTCTGTTTCACTCTTCCGCACTACCCTCCCCGCTACCGGAAGCCCTATTCGGGACAGCCAGCGACTTTATCGGTACTTCCTTGGCGGATTTTAAGCAGAACGCCGTATTTTACAGTCTGCGCATCTGGCAAGAATTGCTGTCTTTTCATCGGAAATCCGGCAACACCGCTGCCTTAGTGATGGACGACCTGGAACGCCTCGACTATGTCGGCCGGATTGCCGGATCTCCGGACAAGGACTCTTTATTGCTGCCCACCTTACAGCACATGCGAAAAACATACGCCCAGACCCCGATGGTGGTAGAAGTTATTGCGAAAGAAGCCGATCTGCGGCTGAACCGACACCCGAACACCGCCGTCCTGCCAGCACAAGAACTGGCAAACAAAGAGCAGGTGCTGGCCCTGTGTCGGGAAGGGATCCGCAAATTTCCGCATTACAACCGGATCAATCTTTTGCACGACATTGTTCAAACCCTCAAAGCACCCGCTTTTTCCGCCGAATTTCCCGACATCATCTACCCCGGCGAAACGCTGCCCTTAAAAATCAAATCCAAAAACACCACCTCCGTCCACATTACTTTATACCGGATCAATATGGGAACCGCAGCCTACAACGCTCTGAAAGCTGCAGAGAAAAAGAATGCCCCCAAAACCGTGATCCTGCAAAAAAATTATTCCCTTGCCTCCAGCCTGGTCTTCCGGGACTCCATCCTCCAACTGCAAGTGCCCCGAAGCGGACTTTATGCCGTTAAAATGACGGCCAAAGGCATTCCGGATGCGGTGAACGGCACTTTTCTCACCACGTCACTCTTTACGGCTACCCGCTCCATGCCCGACGGAGTGCATTTCCGGGTCTGCGACTGGATCAGCGGCCAAGCGGTAAAAGGAGCCAAAATATTGCTTTACAAATACCAATACCCCAATTATAAAATCATAGACTCCGTTTACACCAATGCCCGGGGATATGCGACATACACCCGGAAATTCGATTCCCGGCCCTCATACGAATACGAAGTGGTAAATGCCGCTAATCCCAACGGCCATCTGCAAAATATTTACCCTTTCTATCCGCAAAAAAATCCGCAACCCCGCATCGAACTGATCACCGACAGGAAGATATACCGTCCGGGGCAGACCATTTATTACAAAGGCTACATCTGGCAGGAAACTCCCGACAGCATATACGCACTCGCCAACCGGACAAATGAAATCAGCTTTCTGGATGCCAACCACAAAGTGCTTTCCACCCAAAAGACGAAAAGCAATGCATTCGGGTCGTTTACGGGGAAGTTCGTCATTCCGGCCAATGTCTTGAACGGGACCTTCACCCTGAACACCGGTCATCACAATTCCTTCGTCGAGGTCAGCGACTACAAACGTCCTGAGTTCGAAATCACGTTTACCCAACCGGCACATCCTTTTTACGCCGGAGATTCTATCCTTGTCAGAGGAAAAATCAGCAGCATGTCAGGCATTCCCCTGGGCCATACCGCCCTCCGTTATGCCATCGAACCCTCCTCCCGGTTCCGCTGGTCGCCGGCCCCCTCCCCAAATATTCAGGGAAGCGTTTACACTCTCCCCGACGGCACGTTCGAATTCGGTTTTAAAGCGGCCCGACCGGCTTCGGTCCCCCTC
>CAZMAE010000023.1:0-2045 GCA_964564205.1 uncultured Odoribacter sp.
TTCGTTTGAGTCTACAGAATACACACTGTTAGTTTGGGAGAATAAGCCGTATAGCCTAAGAAAATTATGCCAGTTGGGGGCGACATTGTTTGCCAAGCAATCTATCAGAAAAAACGACAGCAGAATGCACAATACTCCGAATCCCAAGAGTATGACCGAACTCATGGGCTGTTGAATCTTGCGGTCTATCTTGTACAAGTTGCACCGAAATATTACAGTTATCACAACCAGCAATATAAGTATGACTATCAAGTATGCGTAGCTCACGGCAGTAGATGTTTTAAAATATTATGTTCTACGATACGCCGGTTAAAACGGCATATCTCGGTAAAATACTCTTGGGGATAGGTGGAGCGCCTGGTGAAGCATTCTCCGCCGCAGCTCCATTTGGCTATGCAGTCGGTGCATTCAGGATAAGCGAACACGTTGTGACTGTAGAGTCCACAGAATTTTTCCTGGTCAATGTACAGCCCTTTTTCGCCGATTTCGCCATATACACATTCATCGAAACGCTTTTCAAGGGGTGACGATACAAGATGGCAAACGCTTATTTTTCCCGACGGAGTTAGGGCGAATTTGCCGGGGCAATGTCGCTTTGTGATACCGCGAAGTGCATCGTCAAACGTAAACCTCAAATTCAGACCGACTTCGTCTGCTCGCTGTTTGGCTTTAAAGTATGCATCGAAGAAAGTATCGTAAAATATCCTGAGATCAGCCGACGAATCAAAAAGTTGGACAGCGGTGACCGGTTCCATTGTGAATTGTTCCACAAAGGGATATTTTTCAATAACAGTGTCAACTATTTCCTCAATTCTTCCTACGGATGAGGGTGTTATCGTGGTGTTGATCATCACCCGCAGGCTCGAACTGTGCAACGCCTTCAATGCGTTGTTGACTTTTTCATATTGACCACGGTTGAGATTTTGAAGATCCTCAAGTACGTCGAACGACACTCCTATCTTGCATCCGTAACGCTTAAGAAATTGAATCTTATCATCAGTTATCAAGGTGCCGTTTGTAATTACAGAAATGTACAGGTTGATTCCCTGTCCAGTGGCGAGCCGAGAGGCATATTCAATGGCCATTGAAGTTGTTGACCAAGTCGCCAATGGTTCACCGCCTCCGGTAATGAATATCGACAGCGGCTTTTCACCCACGCGCTCTCGGCTGACAAACCAATCCAAAGCGATTTTCAGTTTTCCTTCGTCAATAACCGACTGATTACGACCAGAAGCAGAATAACAGTAACTACACTTCAGATTGCAGATGTTGTTTGGTATAAGCGATAACTTAGTAGTTTTCTCGATAGGCTCATCCCGAGTGACGCTGAGCAATGGTGCATTGGCCACCAACTGTACGAGAAAATCGCGCAACTCGGAGTCTGCCACGGCATCAATCGAGGAGGCACTGAGAATGGCATGAGCCGATTCACGGTCAATCGTGTAGATCTCTTCATTGAGCGGGGCAAACAGCAGTGCTCCACGGTTGTTGTACACTAAGAACAAGTCGGTATTTGGTATTTTTCTGTACATTGTAATACTTTTGTGCCGTTTTCAAAAGGGCAAAAAGGGGACTGGAAAAGACAGGATTGTCATTTCCAATCCCCAGCAGTTGTTAATGTGCCTTAGTTGTTGCAACGGCAACCGCCTCCGAAGCAATCGCAGCATCCGGCAGATTTCACATTGCCAGATTTCACTTTAACTACTTTCATAGTTGTAGAAATTATACGTTTTTCCTACCTGTTGCTGGAAGGTAAGTTACTCCATTTCATACTCTGTTAAAGGCTTTTCTGAATACGCCTATATTTATTTCCCCGGATAGATTATTCTTAAGAAGATAAAATAGATGAGTATAGATTTATTATACCTGCTTTTCCTTCTTGGCAAATTAAAGAGACCAATAATGGAGAATAAAATACCGGGAGTCACGACTATCCAACCTGTAAGGAGCTGGATTTGCGATTATTTTGATGTCTGATGTTGTCTGGGGCATATATGAGTTAGATTACTTAAGACGCTTAATGTTAGAATTGGCTATTCCTACTT
>CAZMAE010000024.1:0-2552 GCA_964564205.1 uncultured Odoribacter sp.
GACCAAAAGCCATCGGCATGTTTCTTCTGCAAACAGATATCGGGCATCGTGATGAATGATGTTGTGGCCACAGAGATAATCTACATCATTCAGAAATTCAAGCAGTTCTCTTTTCGAAGTTTTATGAAATATTGCACCGTCCTGGCGGAGAGCTCCGATGTCATGGATTTTATGGTCTTCCAAACCGATCTCGACGTCTACAAAGGCATAGCGGGGGATGCTATTACTTGTTTTCTCGGCTTCCTTATTCCTGATGAGTCTGCTCCATATTGACATACATTCAATATATAATAGTATAATTTGAATTCATGATGTGGTATGGTTGTAACTTGTATGAAGGTGTTTGATGGGAGAGGTTGCGGATTTACGGCCCGGCAGCGTAAAGAAACGGCTGTCCGGGCCGGTATGTTATTTATTTTTCACTACTGATGGCTTTCCACACCAGGGCCGACAAAGCAGCGCCTGCAAAGGGGGCAACGATAAACAGCCATAACTGCGACAAGGCACGGCCTCCTTCAAACAGGGCGGGGGCAATGCTGCGGGCAGGATTTACTGAAGTACCGGTAATGGGAATGCATACGATATGCACCAGTACCAATGTCAGCCCAATGGCCAGACCACATAACAGCGGACTGCCTTTCTTTGCGTCGGTGACACCTAATACCACCAATACAAAAACGAATGTGAAAATCATTTCAGCCAGAAATGCCGTCAAAGTCGAGGTTGTTTCGGCATAGGCATTCGCTCCGGTCAATGTCCCTGCCGGATCGACCGGATAGCTTTGGGTTAAAATGTACAGGATGGTTGAACCCAGAATCGCTCCGATCACTTGAAACACCATATACATGGCTGCTTCTCCGCCTTTCATCCGTCCTGATAACCAACAACCCAACGTGATGGCCGGATTGATATGACAACCCGAGATTCCACCGATTGTGTAAGCCATGGCCACTACCGACAAGCCAAAGGCAAAAGCAACAGTTAACACTTGAGCTGTCGTACCGCATCCACCATTAAAAATGGCACTACCACAACCCATTAAAACCAGAACCATTGTTCCGATCATTTCAGAAATGTACTTTTTCATAACACACAATTTTATATAAATAAAGACAAAAATAATCTATTTTAATCATTATTTTACAATTACCCATGTTATTTTACACACTCATTTGTATCGGCCACTATTATTCTTGCTGAAAATAATGCTGAATGGCAGTTGTAGCCGGTTTATATCCCAACCTGGAAGCAATCTCAAGGTCGTTCCGGGCTTCATCCGTTTTTGAGATGGTCATTCTGGCAATGGCCCTGTTGTAATATGCTTTTGCCGAAGAGGGATCTATTTGAATGGCTTCCGTATAATCTTGTATTGCGGCCGGAGCATTTCCTTTTTTTTGCATGATAACGCCCCGGTTGTAATATATGGCACTGGCATTGAGTCCGATTTCTTTTGCCGTCACCACATCCATCTGGACATTTTTTCCCAGCTGCAAGGCTTTGTTATAATCTTCGAGGGCTCCGTCCAGATCGTTCATGCGATAACGGGCAATACCCCGGTAGTGATAGGCCATGATAAAATCAGGCCTTAGTTTGATGGTTTCCGAATAATCTTTGATGGCATTGGCATAGCGACCCAGATTTTCATAGGCAATGCCCCGGTTGAAATAAGAATCGGCATGCCCGGTGAAATTGGTCAGCAGGTAGGTAAAATCCCTGATGGCCTCCTCGTACTGCCGGTTGTTGGCATACGACACCGCCCGGTTATAATAGGCCGGATACCAGGAGGCGTCACGGGACAGAATGGCATCGAATTCGGCAATGGCCTGTTTGTATTGCTTTTGTTTCATGTACTCCAGTCCTCTTTCGTTGGCTTGCTTTATTTGGGTATGACAAGCCGCAAAAAGGAGTATGATTATGAATAAAAACGAATACTTTATCCGAAACATATTTCAGTTTTTTATCTTTCGCAGGATTATTTCTGTTGATTGGTCAAAGTTAGAGAATTGCACCGAAATATTAAAGTTTCGGATGTTTTTTTTGCACTTTGCGGTCGTGATCCTGTTTTCCGTAAATCTTGGCTATCAATTCGGGACGCCGCAGTTTTTGCAGGGTTTCGAGAATGAGAGTCCGGTATTCTTTTTTGTACCAGAAGAAGAACATGTTTTGAGTCTTCTTTTCCTTTTCAGTTTTTGCTGTTTCGATCCTCTTTAGCGAATATGGATGATATCCTGTATAGTAAATGGTCGTCGCGACCGTCATCGGGGTAGGAGTAAAATCCTGCACCTGTTCGAGACGGAAATTCAGTTCTTTGGTCGCTACCGCCAATTCCGCCATGTCTTCGGGCCGGCATCCCGGGTGCGAGGATATGAAATAAGGGATGATTTGTTCATTGAGCTGATATTTCCGGTTGACATCATCAAAAAAATGCTATAACTGGCGGAATAATTGAAAAGGAGGCTTACGCATCAATGCCAGCACGCCAGGAGCGGAATGCTCCGGGGCCACCTTAAACCGTCCGGAAACATGATACCGGATGACCATTTCGAGATATT
>CAZMAE010000025.1:0-37168 GCA_964564205.1 uncultured Odoribacter sp.
TGGAGCGGAACGCTGGTATATAAAGTCCAGGGAATGGTTAAGATGGGAGGAAGCAAGAAGCAAGGATCTATCGTGACGCCTGCCTTGACCGCTATTTCCGGCACTCAGGATGTGGTGGTAAGTTTCGATGTCGCTGCCTGGCCCAAAGACGCCACGTCCATAGCCGTAGCTGTTATCGGCAGCGGCAAAATCGAAGGAAATACGGAGGCTGTTGTAGACGGTCTGCCTAATGACAAGTCTGATTTGGTGACGAAGTCGGTAACGATTAGCGGGGCTGCTTCGGATACGCGGATCGTGTTTAAAGGTACGGGTGCCAAGCCTCGTTTTTTCCTGGATAATGTGAAAGTGGAAAAAGCAAATTGATCATTTGTGATATCGCTGGAAGGGGAGAAAACCTTCCGGCGATATGGTCTTGATAAGAAAAAATGTTAAGGAAAGAATTTTTTGTATATCTCGTATTGTGTCTCCTGTGTGGGATCGGAGGAAGTTTTTTTGCTTGTAGCGATTCGGAAGAGACCGTCGGAGAACCGGAGTTGATATTGACGCAGTCTGCCGTGGCGGATACCGATATCGCCCAATTTGCTGAGATCAGATGCAGCGGGAATTGGACGATAACTTTTGAATATCCTGACGGGGTGGCTGCCTGGTGTGAAACCAACCGGGCGGAGGGAACCGGCAACGGACAGATCGTGCTGCAGTATTCCCGGAACATGCAGCCGGAAGCCCGGACGGTCGCTATCTGCCTGACTGCCGGTGGCCGGTCGGTCAGGGTGACCTTGACTCAATCGGGAAGCAAAGGAGGGGAAGACGGAAAGGAGGATGTACAGCATCCCGGATGGCTGGAGTTGCCCGAACTTACCTCTGACGACCGATGCCGGTTTGTGACTCATTATGTGAAGGTCGGCGCTAAAAATGTGCGGAATTTCTCTTTGCTTTTTGATACCGGTGAACGCATTGCTTATTGGGTGGCCTATCCTCATTGTAAAGCATATCTGGGAGACGGGGGGCGTTCCAATGCTTTTCAGCCGGATCCGAAACTGGATGCTGACGATCAGATGTCGTCGTCCTTGCCGGAAAACAATTATGCTTATAACCGGGGGCATCAGATCCCTTCGGGCGACCGGACGGCAAATGCGGAAATGAATATCCAGACTTTTTATTATTCGAACATGACTCCGCAATTGGAGGAATTCAACCAGAAGATCTGGGTGGATATGGAGACAAAAGTACGGAATTGGCTGAATAGTTGCGATACTTTGTATGTTGTGACCGGAGCCGTTTTAAAAACGGCGGGAGGAAACGAAACGGTGAAATATGCCAGCGACAAGAGCGGGCGGCGGATCGCTATCCCGAATTACTATTTCAAAGTGTTGCTGAAATTGCAACTGAACAATGGAAATCCCAACTATCAGACCATCGGGTTTTGGTTTGACCACAAGTCCAACAGCGGGACGGTTACCTCTTCCTATGCCAGGACGGTGGACTATATCGAGCAAAAGACCGGTTTTGATTTCTTCTGCAATTTGTCCGAACAGATGCAGACTCAGTTGGAAAGTAAGTTCGAACCGGATAAATGGGGTATAAACTGAAATATTTATTGATATGAGATTGTGGTTTTGTTTTGTCGTTGCCGTATGGGCCTTCGGACAATCGCTGTTTGCGCAGTCCAAACCTTATACGGTGGCTTTTTATAATCTGGAAAATCTTTTCGATACTTTGCCGTCGCCGGGAGTTCTGGACCGGGAGTTTACCCCGGAGGGACCCAAAGCCTGGAACAGTGCAAAGTACTGGAAGAAGATCGGAAATATCGAGGAGGTGATCTATCGGCTGGCGGGTACCAATAAATCTTTTCCGACGATTATCGGCGTTTCGGAGATTGAAAACCGGAATGTGCTGGAAGATTTGGTCGCTGCTCCGAAATTGCAGCGTGCCAATTATCAGATTGCCCACTATGATTCTCCGGATGCCCGGGGTGTGGATGTGGCTTTGCTTTATCGCCCCGATCAGTTTAAATACGAAGGAAGCTATCCTCTTCCTGTCGCCGTTCCTGGTTTGCCGGACTTTAAAACCCGGGATATCCTGATGGTGTGGGGAACTATCGAAGGCGAGCGTTTTTGTTTTTTCGTCAATCACTGGCCTTCCCGGTTGGGCGGACAGGCCGCTTCGGAATTCAAGCGGGTGTCCGCAGCAAAGATTATACGCCGGGCTGTGGATTCGTTGATGAATGAACAGCCCGACACCAAGATTGTCATCATGGGAGACATGAACGATGATCCGGTGTGCAAAAGCATGACCGACGGTCTGGGGGCAAAGGGATATCCGAAAGGGGTGAAATCCGGAGAGTTGTTCAATCCTTTCTGGGCGATGTTCAAAGCCGGCTTCGGCACATTGGCCTATCAGGATAGCTGGAGTCTGTTTGACAACATGGTGATCAACGGGAATCTATTGCATGCAGCGACCGGCAAGCTCAGGATTCAGCGTTCCGGCAAGCATTATGGTTATATTTTCGACCGACCTTTCCTGCACCAGCAGAGCGGACAATATAAGGGTTACCCTTTGAGGACTTTCGTGGGAGATGCTTTCCAGGGAGGATATAGCGATCATTTCCCTGTGTATATACTGATCAATAAAAATTAAACTATGAAAATCAGAGTGTTTTTATTTATGCTTTTGACTTTTCTCTCTTTTCAACTGTTTGCACAGGAAGGGGGAGTGAAAGGAATGCTTATCGAGCGAGGGAAAAAGGCGGCTCTTGACGGGGTGAAGGTGACTTTGCAGGGAGCTGTTTCCCGGACAGCTTATTCGGAGAAGGGACATTTTGAATTCAGAAATCTTCATCCGGGAATGTATAAATTGTGGGTGGAGGCGGCAGATTTCCGGCCTTTGCTGCTGAATGTGCAAGTGGGTGAGGGAATGAAGGATCTGAATATCATTTCCTTGGTTCCGGATATCGCGGGCGGGAATATCGATGATGCAGAATTTGCCGAGTTTGATACAGAGACGGCGAACGATGCGCAATCGTTGCCAGTGGTCTTGTCGGCTTCCAGGGATATTTTCGATAACATTGCCGGTTACAAATTCAGTTCTGTCCGCTTCCGTAACCGGGGGTACGACAGCGAAATGTCGGACGTTTATCTGAACGGAGTCTATCTGAACGATGCTTTGACAGGCTATACCCCCTGGTCTTTATGGTCGGGATTGAACGATGCAACCCGGAATCAGGAGATATCCGGCGGTTTGGCTATTTCGGATTATGGGGTAGGAGGAATTGGCGGCACCACCAACATCAATGCCCGTGCCTCGCAGATGCGTAAAGGATTTCGTGCCAGCATCGTCAATGCAAACAATATGTACCGTTTCCGGGTGATGCTCAGCTATGCTTCGGGGGAAAACGACAAGGGATGGTCGTATGCCGTGGCCGCTTCAACCCGGCAGGGAGGCAACGATTGGGTGAAAGGGGTCTATTATAATGCCTGGGCTTATTTCGCTTCCGTAGAGAAAAAGATAAACGAAGCAAACCGCTTGGCTTTTACCATTTTCGGAACTCCTACACAGCGCGGTGTGCAGACCGCTTCCACTCAGGAAGTTTATGATATGGTAGGGAGCAATTATTACAATGCCAATTGGGGATATCAGCAGGGAGATAAACGGAATGCCCGCGTCCGCAATTATCATGAACCGGTTGCTGTGCTGAATTATTATTATCAGCCTGGTGCTAAATTCAATCTGACGGCAACCGCGTCTTATCGTTTCGGCCGGAATGGCTATTCCGCCTTGGATTGGTATGACGCTCAGGATCCGCGTCCCGATTATTATCGTTATCTGCCCAGCTATTATACGAATGATGACGACGCTTTAAAAGCGGCTTATGTCGAGGAAGGCTGGCGTTCCGACTGGAATGTCCGCCAACTCAACTGGGACAGAATGTATAACGTAAATTATAATAGTCTGCTGGACCGTAACCGCAAGTACTGGGGGAATCCGGACCTCGAAGAAGGAGCTACCCGCTCCAAATATGTGATCGAAGACCGGCATACCGACCAGCGGGATTTTAATGCCAAGGTGCAGGTGGTGTCGTTGCTCGATTCCTGGGGAAAGCTGTCCGGCGGTTTTGAGTTGCGGCGCAATAAGACGGAATATTATAAGAAAATTAAAGATTTGCTGGGCGGGGATTATTGGTTGGATGTGGATCAGTTTGCCGAACGGGATTTCGGTAGTGGCGATGCGATTCAGAACAACCTGAATACCCCTGATCGGTTGGTGAAAAAAGGGGATAAATACGGATATGACTATAATGCCCATCTGATCGGCAAAAAATTATGGGCGACTTACCGGATGAATAAAGGAAGCTGGGAAGGTTATGTCGGTCTGGAAGGAGGACATACGACTTTCTGGCGCGAAGGACTCTACCGGAAGGGATTGTTCCCCAACAATTCGGAAGGGAAGTCGGCTAAACAGAAATTCTGGACGTATACGGCCAAGTTGGGGTTGACCTACAAGATCCGCGGCAATCAAATGGTGTACGCCAACGTGGGATATATGGAGAAAGCGCCGTTTTTCCGGGATGCTTTTATTTCTCCGAGGACCCGCAATTCGGTCATGTCCGGTCTGACGACTGAAAAAATCCTGAGTGCAGACTTGAATTATGCCGCACGGCTGTCTTTCCTGCGGTTGCGGCTTACCGGGTACTATACGACGATAAAAGATCAAACCGATCTGATCAGTTTTTATGACGATCAGAACCGGGCTTTCACCAACTTTGCGATGAATGGCATCGACCAGCGGCATACAGGGGTCGAACTGGGAATGGCTGTGCCCCTGATTGCCGGAATAGAAGCGCAGGGCGCCTTAAGCTACGGTTTGTATGAATATACTTCCAATCCTTATGTGACGCAGACTGTGGATAACAGCGATTTGGTCATCAACAATGAGCGGGTATACTGGAAAGATATGAAAGTGGCCGGAACACCTCAGACTGCCGTCAGCCTCGGTTTAAACTACCGTGGACCGCATAATGTCTATGCCGGCGTGGATGTGAATTATTTTAATGCGATGTATTTGGATATGAATCCTTTATATCGGACCGACCGTGCCTTGACCAATTACAATCAATTTCCTGAAGAACAACGGAAGGAAATGATCAGAACGATGACACATCAGGAAAAATACGGCAATAACTGGGTCTTGAATGCCAACTTCAGTAAATCCTGGTATATTCAGAGGAAGTATAACCTGGGATTCAGCCTGGAAGTGAAGAACATACTGAATCGTCAGGACATCAAGACCGGCGGCTATGAGCAGATGCGGTTGAAGAAAAATGATGATGACAAAGATAAGGTGTATTATACCCGTTTTGATTCCAAATATTTTTACATGTTCGGGACCACTTATTATCTGAATGTTTACCTGCGTTTTTAATTAAATGAAATGATGGTTATGAGAATATTAAAGAATATATTGCTGTGGCAGGTCATAGGATTTAGTTTGCTGTTGGCTGGCTGTTATAATGATTTTGACGATCCTGCTCCGGCAAAAATATATACGGATGCTGATTTTGGTAACCGGCTTGTTCCGATCAGCACAGTCCTCCGGTTATACAATGACCGTTTCGGGAAAAACACCGTGGGGGAAGGCCTTGAAATCACTGAAGATTATGTCATCAAGGGGAAAGTCATCAGTAACGATGCTTATGGCAACATTTACCGTACGATGTATATCCAGGACGAAAGCGGGGCGATAGAGGTGAAGTTGGGAATTTCCGGCATTTACAATGAATACAAGGTGGGACAGACTGTATACGTCAAAACCAAAGGTTTGGTATTGGGCAATTACCGTTATATGCTCAGTCTGGGCATGCCTTCTGTGGATGACGGTTATGCCAATGGATATATGGATGTACGTACCGTTATCGATGCCCATGTTTTCAAAGGCGAAAGGACCCGGTTGACTCGCGAAGATACTTTGGTGGTTTCATCTCCTTCGGACTTGACAGATGACGATTTGGGCCGGTTGGTGCGGATAGAAGGGTTGGTTAGCCGCTATGGTTCGGTGAAGATCAATGGTTCGACGGATATTTATCCTTCTTTTTTGGAACAAGTGGGAACAGTTTACACCAATTATGACTATGAGAGCGTGATTGCTGACTGGAAGACTTACCGGGAAGCGTTGATGCAGCATCAGGCTGATCCGGAAAATCATCCTTTACCGGAACAGCCGGTATCTCCCGATCCCGGTAGCGGGGTAACCGTGCCCACCTATGCTTTCAATAACTCGGTGGATAAGTATTACGTATCGGCTTGCTTTTCCTTGGATAATCAGCATTACATCGTCCGGTCGAGCGGCTATGCCCGTTTTGCTTTGAATCCGTTGCCTGCTGACGGCGAAAAGGTGAACATCACGGCTATTTATACTAAATATTCATCCAAGTCCGGTGGATATATCAAATATCAGTTGGTGCTGAATAATGTCACCGACGTGGTGCCGGCGGACTAGTGCCGGCTGTTGTTTAAGTCAGGGGGAATCTCAGTCGTCTGTACCGGGATTCCCTTTTTTGATAGGCGTTGCAGTTGTGAAACGTATGTTGTCTTGATCTGCTAACCGTTCGGTTGGCAGATATAAGTTGCATAATACCCTGATTTTTTTCTCCCGGGCTATAAAAATGAGAAACCGAAATTAATTTTCTGTATATTTGTACACTAAAACTGCAAGATATGCTTTCTATCCGGAGAATATTTATAAAAGTTCTTTTCTGCGGCTTATTGGGGCTTTTTTTTGAAATCAATGCCGACGGACAAGATGCCCGTGAAAATAGTCCGATTCTGATCATCAGCTCCTATAACCCCGAAACTTCTCAAACCTCGGATAATATATCCGAATTTCTGGATGAATATAAACTGTTGGGCGGGGTCTCCCCTGTCATCATCGAGAATATGAATTGTAAAAGTTTTTCCGAGGCGATGAAATGGAAAGGACAGATGCAGAGTATTCTCGATAAATACCGGGGAAATAAATCTCCTGCTATGATCATGCTTTTAGGACAGGAAGCCTGGACATCCTATTTTTCGCAGGTTGATGTGTTTCAGAGAGAGGTCCCTGTCTTGTGTGGTATGGTGAGCTGGAATGCTGTCCTGCTGCCTGACGAGAAGGTGGATGTGGAAGGCTGGGAACCTGAAAGTACAGATTTGAGAGAAGTGTTTGGAGATAAGATTCAGATCTCCGGATTCGTCTATGATTATGACATCACGGCAAATGTGAATCTGATCAGATGTTTGTATCCTGAGACCCGGCATATTGCTTTCATTTCGGACAATAGTTACGGAGGGGTTTCCATGCAGGCGTGGGTCAAACACGAAATGAGGAAATTTCCCGATTTGGACCTGATTTTACTGGATGGACGTAAGCATACCATTTATACCATTGTGGATCAGATTGCCACGCTGCCCGAAAATACCGTTATTTTGCTGGGCACGTGGAGGGTGGATAAAAATGAAGGGTATTTTATGCGGAATGCCACCTATTCGATGATGAGTGCCAATCCGAAGGTGCCGGCCTTTACCCTCGCTTCTTTGGGACTGGGGCATTGGGCGATCGGGGGGTATATTCCGCAATACCGGAACATCGGAAAAGACTTGGCTCGCACAGCCTTGGATATTCAGAAAAAAAAGCGGGAAACAAGTAATCTGAAAGTGATATCCAATGCTTATACTTTTGATAATAAGCAATTGATCGCTTTTAATATCGACGAAAAAAAACTTCCGCGAGAGATTTTGATTCTGAATAAGGAATTGAGTTTTTTCGAAAAATACCGCTATCAGATCTGGGGGGTATCCATCGCTTTCAGCTTGTTGTTGATCGGTTTTGTGATGACGTTTTATTATTTCCTCCGGACCAAGCGGTTGAAAGACGAATTGTTGGTATCGGAAGTGGAGTTGGTGGCAGCCAAAGAGAAGGCTGAGGAGTCAGATCGCCTGAAATCAGCTTTCCTGGCGAATATGAGCCATGAAATCCGTACTCCCTTGAATGCGATTGTCGGGTTTTCGGACGTGCTGGTATCGGGAGAATGTTCGCCGGACGAGCAAAAAGAATACGTTGGCGTCATCCAGACAAATACCGATTTGTTATTACGGTTGATCAATGATATCCTGGACATTGCCCGGCTTGAAACAGGAAAATTGAAATTCAATTATGAAGAATGTGATGTGATCAGCCTGGGGCAGAGTGTTATGGCCACGACTTCGTATTCGAAAAAAGAAGGGGTGGAATATGTGTACCGCCCCTTTACCGATTCGTTTGTCATAGAAACGGATATGCAAAGATTGCAGCAGATTCTGATTAATTTGTTGTCCAATGCCAACAAATTTACGTCAAAAGGGCAGATCGTCCTCGGCATAGAACGGGATCCCGGCGGCGAATTCCTGATCTTCAGTGTTACCGATACCGGTTGCGGCATACCGAAGGAAAAGCACCAAAAAGTATTCGAGCGCTTTGAAAAGTTAGATGAATATGTCCAGGGAACCGGTTTGGGGTTGGCGATATGCAAGATCACTGTCGGCATACTGGGAGGGGAGATCTGGATAGATCAGAATTATACCGATGGCGCCCGTTTTATGTTTTCACATCCTATCCGGCAGAAAAATAAGGACCAGAATGAATCGAGATGACAGCAATCGAGTGGCTGAGGGCGGTAGCCGGGATCCCGTCTCGGCCTGAATGATAATATCAGAAAATGACAATAGAAAAAGCACTTCAGCTCATGGCCGGTCTCTGTAGCAAAAAGGAATGTTGCAGCCGGGATGTTCTGGAAAAACTGAAGCGTTGGGAATTCGGGGAAGAGGAACAGCAGAAAATACTGGCTTTTTTAGAACAGCATCAATTTGTGGATGACGAACGTTTTGCCCGTATTTATGCCGAAGACAAATTCCGCTTTAACGGGTGGGGAAAGCAGAAGATTGCAATGATGCTCCGGCAGAAAGGCATAAGTTCTGAAATCGTTGCCCGTGCCCAGGAGGGGATCGGCCCACAGCAATATGCGGATAGCTGTCTGGAATTGTTGGAGCAAAAAGCCCGGAGTTTATCCGAAGAAGAACCTCACCGGATCAAGGCCCGGTTGATCCGTTTTGCATTGGGGCGGGGGTTTGATTACGACACTGTACGTCAATGCCTGGAACAGTTGGGGAAATTTCCGTCCGGTGATGAGGATTATGCCTGACTTTTCCTGCCTCTGGCCATTCTGTCCTTGGCGCAAATGTCTTTTTTTATCTGGATTTCGTGGTATCCGTAAGAGGAGAGGAGCGAGGCCACTTCGTCTCCGAATGCTTCGTTGATTTCCAAATAAAGCCATCCTCCGGGAGAAAGCCGGCGTCTGCCGAAGTCCGCTATCGATTTATAAAACAGCAAGGGATCCTCGTCCGGAACAAACAAAGCCTGATGGGGTTCGTAATTCAGCACCTGAGGCTGCATCCCTTGTTTTTCCGACTCTCTGACATAAGGAGGATTGCTGATGATCATATCGAATAAAGGCCAGTCGTATAAATCGGGATGAAGGATGTCTCTTGCCAGAAATTCGACAGTGGTTCCGTTGAGACGGGCGTTTTCCGTGGCCGTAGCGATGGCCCCGGCAGAAATGTCTATTCCGGTGACCGACAGATCGGGATAATCATGGGCCAGGCAGATGGCGATACATCCGCTTCCGGTTCCGATGTCAAGAACTTTCTCTCTGCCCTGCAGGGAAGAACCGGCCCATAAGGTCAGCTCCCGGGTCTCCGGCCGCGGGATCAATGTGCAAGGATTGACCTTGAATTTCAGCCCTCCGAATTCGGTTTCTCCCAACAGATATTGCAGAGGAGAGCCTGACTTTAGAAGCTGGATGACGGTTGTAAATTTATCGGAAAAGCTTTCGTTCAAATGTTCGTTTTTTCTGATATGGATGTCTATCTTTGTGAAATGGAACAGGTCCATAAAGATAATTTGACAGATATTATGGATTTCGCGATCCGGATACGAACCTTTCAGTTCTTTTAAAGCGTATTGAGTGAGTTGACGGATTGTATTCATAGCGCAAAGATAAATTATTTGAAAATTGAAAACCGAAAACGAAAGGTAATCTTAAGGGCTCATTTTTCAATTTTTATTTTTCAATCTTCATTGATGATATGTCTTGGTTGCAGATAACGATATATGTTCTGATTGCTTTGTACTTCCTGACGGTAGCAAGCGTGGCTTTCAATGTCATGCTCGAAAACCGCAATCCTGTACGTACACTGGCGTGGATAGTCGTGTTGATCATGATTCCTTTCCTTGGTTTTTTATTCTATTTGTACTTCGGCATCAATTACCGGAAAGTGAAAATGTTCTCTATGAAAGGGTTGGGAGACATGAAATGGCTGCAATATATGAGCGAAGATCAGAAGCAATTGATCAAAAAGTCGGAATTCCTTCAGCGAAGAGAAACGGTTGAGGTCAGGAAATTGATGACTTTGTTGCTCAATAACAGCAAGGCTTTGCTGACCCGTTACAATAAAATCGAAATTTTAAATAACGGCGAGGAGACCTTTCCGGCTTTGTTCGAAGCACTGGAAAAGGCCCGGAAATTCATTCATCTGGAATATTATATCATTGACGAAGGACAGTTGGCCACCCGGCTTAAGGACATTTTAATCCGGAAAGCGGGCCTCGGCGTGGAAGTACGGATCATTTACGATGACGTAGGATGCTGGAGCTTATCGAAAGGTTTTATCCGGGAGTTGAGAGAAGCGGGCATACAGATCTATCCGTTTTTGCCCGTGCGTTTCCGGCATTTAGCCAATAAGGCCAATTACAGAAATCACCGGAAAATAGCGGTGATTGATGGGATGACAGGGTTTGTGGGAGGCCTGAATATTGCCGACAGATACATGGATGGAGTTCCGGGAATCGGAGTATGGAGAGATACCCATCTGAAAGTTTTAGGAGAAGCAGTCACTTCTTTGCAGGTGGTTTTTTTGATCGATTGGTATTTCGTCCGCCAGGAATTGTTGTTGGATAAGAATGAATATTTGCCTTATATCAAGGCCGATGGAAATGTCGTTGTTCAAACGGTGACGTCGGGGCCGGACAGTGACTGGGCTTCTATACAGCAGTCCTATTACACCTTGATCAATATGGCCAAGCGTTATGTTTTCATCTCTACCCCTTATTTCATGCCGGGAGAAACCACCTTGAACGCGTTAAAGACCGCTGCCATGAGCGGAGTGGATGTCCGTCTGCTGCTGCCTTATAAATCCGATTCCGTGCTTACGTATTGGTGTACCCGGTCTTTTGTGGAAGAATTGTTGGTGGCGGGAGTGAAAATTTATTGGTATCAGAAAGGCATCAATCATAGCAAGGTGATTATCGTGGATGGAATGGTGGCGAGTGTCGGAACGGCCAATATGGATTTAAGAAGTTTTGAGCAGAATTTTGAGGTGAGTCTGATTATTTATGATAGGGAAGTGGTGAAAGAGTTGGCTACCGATTTTATCCATGATTTGGAAGCGGGTACGGAAGAAGCTATTCAACGCTGGAAGTTCCGGACCAAACGGGAGAAAGTGTGTGAGTCGGTTGCCCGCTTGTTTGCTCCTGTCTTATAGGAGTAACGGGAAACAGGAATTCGAATTACAGGTAATATCGTTAAAATGAAGCACGAAAAGTGAGTAGATTGAAGTATGTTTAGTAGTGAAATTTCAGAAATTTTGAATTGCAAAGCCTGTGGTGGAAAAGACTTTGAAATAAAGGAAGTGAGTATCGACAGCCGTGCTGTGCAGGTACCGGACAGTACGCTTTTTTTTGCGTTAAAAGGGGTGAATCATAATGGACACGATTATGTGGAAGAGCTGTATAAGAGAGGAGTCCGTCATTTCGTCGTCAGTGAGGAAAGAGATGTATTTGTCAACCTGGAGAAAGCTTGCTATTACCGTGTAGAGAATGTGCTGGAAGCTTTGCAACGCTTGGCGGCCTGGTATAGAGGGCAAATACAGGGGGAGGTTGTTGCCATAACCGGCAGCAACGGTAAAACGATCGTGAAAGAATGGTTGTATCAGTTGTTGGCTGGGGAGCCGGGAATATACCGCAGTCCCCGGAGTTATAACTCGCAGGTCGGTGTACCTCTTTCTCTGCTGGGAATGGAAAAAGATACCCGTCTGGCCTTTATCGAAGCCGGAATTTCCCAACCTGGGGAGATGGAGCAATTGCAAAAGATGATCCGTCCCGGAATTGGCATTTTTACCCATCTGGGGGATGCGCATGGGGAAAATTTTTCGTCGCGAGGACAAAAACTCCGTGAGAAGGCTTTGTTGTTTACCGCTTGCGATTATTTGATCGGCCGGGAAGGTGAGGTTATGGAGGCTGTTTTAGATCAGGTGGGACCGCAAGTGCAGCGGATGTTGTGGGGAGAAAGCGAACAGTCTGAAGTGAGAATCATAAGGAATGAACCCGGCGTAGATAGCCGGCGTTTGGAACTGGAATACCAGGGAAGGCGCTTCCCTCTGCTCATTCCTTTTGGGGATGAGGCTTCTTTCGAGAATGGCATGAATGCCGTATGTCTGTTATTGCTGAAAGGAAAAAGTCCGGAGTTTATAGCTGAACGTGTACAGCATTTGCAGCCGATTGCAATGCGAATGGAGATCAAAGACGGGATTAATCGTTGCGTATTGATTAACGATTATTACAATTCCGATGCAGCCTCCTTCCAATTGGCTTTAAACAGGCTGAGTATGCAGGATGCCGGAAGACAAAAAGTGGTCATCCTGTCCGATTTTGTGGATTCCGGCAGGAATGAAAAAGAATTATACCGGGAAGTTGCGGCGCAATTACGCCAGGCTCATGTATCTGTGCTGATCGGAATCGGGGAAACCATCAGCCGGTATAAGCCTTATTTCCTTTTACCGGAGTGCCGCTATTATCCGGATACGGACAGCTTCCTGAGGCAGGAAAACAGAGAGCGTTTTAAGGATCAGGTCATTCTGATCAAGGGAGCCCGGAAATTCCGTTTTGAATACATCGCGGGATTCCTCCAAAAACAGTCGCATGCGACTGTGCTGGAAGTGGATCTGGATGCCATGGTACATAATCTGAACTATTTCCGTTCGCTTATACCTGCCCATACCCAAATAGCAGTTATGGTCAAAGCCTTTTCGTATGGCAGCGGTGCCGGAGAGATTGCCAGTATGTTGCAATACCAGGGTGTGAATTACCTGATGGTGGCTTTTGCGGACGAGGGAGTGGAGTTGAGGGCTGCAGGAATTTCCATACCGATCGGGGTGATGAATCCCGAACCGGAAGCTTTCGATCATATGATAGAATTCGGGCTGGAACCGGAAATTTATTCCCTGGAAATTTTGGAAGCTTTTGATCAGGCTTTGGTAAAGCACGGTATAGAGAAGTATCCGGTTCATTTGAAGTTGAATACGGGGATGAACCGTTCCGGGCTGAATGAGGAGGAATTGCCGGCTTTGCTGGAATTTTTCAACTCCCGGCGGAGAGTGACGATCCGGTCTGTGTTTTCGCATTTGGCCGGAAGTGATGAGGCGGTACATGATGAGTATACGCTTGGGCAAATTCAGCGTTTCGGGCGGATGACGGCAGTGTTGCAAAGCCGTTTCGATTATCCGATTCTGCGCCATATCCTGAATTCTGCCGGTATAGAACGTTTTAGCTCTTATGCTTTCGATATGGTCCGGCTGGGAATCGGATTACATGGAATAAGTGTAGCCGGAGCTCCTTTGCAGCCGGTAAGTTCGTTTAAAACTTATATTGCCGCTATCCGCCGGGTGAAGGCGGAGGAGACAGTGGGTTACGGCCGGAAAGGGGTATTGAACCGGGATTCCTTGATCGCTGTAATTCCTGTGGGCTATGCTGACGGTTTGAACCGGCATTTGAGCCGGGGGCGCGGAGAGGTGATAGTGAGGGGAAAACGGGTGCCTATCGTGGGAAATATCTGCATGGACACGTGTATGATCGATGTTACGGATGTTGATGCCCGGGTGGGAGATGAGGTGGAAATCTTCGGCAAGCATATCCCTGTAACTGAAATTGCCGAAAAGTTGGATACCATTCCGTATGAAGTGCTCACCAGCGTGTCTCAACGGGTGAAACGGGTCTATTTTAAGGAATAGCCGCTCTTTTGGGCCGGGAAAAATTATCACTTTAACGAGGAGAAGGTCGCGAAGACATTCTCCTCGTTAAAGCGATGTCCGTTCAGACGATCCGATTCTGAGGATCCCCGGCCAGCCACATCATAATATTTTTCATGACAATGTCCAGACGGGTAGCGAAAGCTTCGTGGGTTGCATATCCTATGTGAGGCTGCATCAATAAATTGGGCGCATCGAATAGTTCAAAATCGGCAGGCAAAGGGGGCTCCCGGTCGTATACATCGATGGCAGCTCCTGCGATTTGTCCTTTTTTCAATGCCTGATAAAGGGCATTCTGGTCGACAATAGGACCACGGGCGGTGTTGATCAGTACGGCGTGCGGCTGCATGACCGCAAATTCCGGGCTGCCGATAAATCCGCGGGTTTGGGGAGTCAGGGGCAAATGCAATGTCAGGATGTCCGACTCCCTGAGTAAGGTTTCTTTGTCGACCTGAGTGATATGCGGGATGGCTTTTGCCGTGCGGTTGTATCCCAGCAGGCGGCAACCGAAAGCGTGGGCCAGAGTTCCCACCTTTTGTCCGATGGCTCCGAGACCGATGATGCCGACTGTTTTGCCGTGCAGTTCACTTCCCAATACTCCCTGACGGTCACCGGAAAGTCGGGTGACGGAGTCACCGCCGATGATTTTGCGGTAGAGGGCTAGCATCAAACCGATGGTCAGCTCGGCGACGGCTTCGGTAGAGTAGCCGGCAGCATTGCATACGGCAATGCCCCTTTTGCGGCATTCGTCCAGGTCGACATGGTCCACTCCGGTAAATGCAATAGACAACATTTTCAATTGTGGGCAGGATTCGAAGAAAGGTTTGCGTAGGGGGATGTTACTGACTACAACGACATCCGCATGCTGAGCCCTGTTTATCAGGGTTACTTCGTCTGCGGGCCGGTCCGGGTACAAGGTGACGGTATGTCCCTGCTCCCTGAGGGCTTTGATCTGTGCGTTTAATTCGCATTCGCACATTCCGAGCGGTTCTACAAATGTAATTTTCATTTCTGGCTTTTCTGTAGTTCAAGAATAAAATGGTGTCTTCCTGCAAGCGTCATGATGGATTGTTGGTATGCAATTAGACCCCCCTAAAATAGTCAATGTTTTTTTATGGAGGAAATAGCTGACTTTTTATTTTGCTTGCCGTATAAGCTCAAAGAGAGACAGAGGGTGTTCCCTGGATTGTCAGACAAAAAGCAAAAGATAACGATGAAACGAGAAGAATTGATAAATAAAATCGCAGATCCCTCGAAGATCTGGGATGTAGTTGTAGTGGGGGGAGGAGCTACCGGTCTGGGAGTTGCTGTCGATGCCGCAACCAGGGGATATAGTACCGCTCTGTTTGAATGGGAAGATTTTGCAAAGGCAACTTCGAGTAGAAGTACGAAGCTGGTGCATGGAGGAGTGCGCTATCTGGCCCAAGGAGATGTGTTGCTGGTGTTGGAAGCATTGCATGAAAGAGGTCTGCTGAGAACCAATGCTCCTCATCTGGTGAAAAATGAGACTTTTGTTATTCCGAATTACCACTATTGGGATAATATTTTATATACTGTCGGACTGACGCTGTACGATATATTGGCCGGAAGATTAAGCCTCGGGCGTTCCAAGTATCAATCCAGGGAAAAAATTCTCCGGTATTTGCCTGCTATCCGTACACAAGGTCTGAAAGGAGGAGTAATCTATCACGACGGACAGTTCGATGACTCCCGCTTAGCTATAAATCTGGCTCAGACCTGTGTGGATAACGGGGGATGTCCCGTCAACCGGATGAAGGTGACAGGCATTCTGCATGGCCCGGAGGGGAAAATCTGCGGTGTAAAGGTCGCAGATTTGAATTCCGGCCAAAAATATGAGGTGAAGGCCAGATCGGTGATCAATGCAACCGGCATTTTTGTGGATAGCATCATGGAGATGGATATGCCTGCGCACGAGCACATGGTGAGTCCCAGCCAGGGGGTTCATCTGGTGTTGGATAAATCCTTCCTCCAGAGTGATTGTGCCGTCATGATTCCGAAGACGGACGACGGCAGGGTATTGTTTGCCGTGCCCTGGCACGATAAGGTGGTGGTCGGGACAACGGATACGTTGCGGGAAAAGACGGAATTGGAGCCTCAGGCTTTGGAACAGGAAGTGGAGTTTATCCTGAATACGGCCGGGCGTTATCTGATCCGTAAACCTCAACGCAAGGACGTGCTTTCGGTTTTTGCAGGCTTAAGACCTTTGGCTGCTCCCAAAAAGGCGGGCAAGAGTACGAAGGAGATTTCCCGGAGTCATAAGATCTTTGTTTCCAGACATCGGTTGGTGACCATCACGGGAGGGAAATGGACCACCTATCGGAAAATGGCCGAGGACACCGTGAATAAAGCGATAGAACTGAAATTGCTGGATAAGAAAGAGTGCGTGACTAAAAATTTGCATATACATGGTTATCAGATAAATCCGGATTTGAGAGATCATCTTTACATTTATGGTTCCGATCTCCCTGCTATCCGGACTTTAATGGACTCCGACCCCAGAATGGCAGAGAAAATCCATCCGGGATACGATTACACGGTAGCCGAAGTGGTTTGGGCCGTACGCGAGGAAATGGCTTTGCAGTTGGAAGATGTGTTGGCCAGAAGGGTTCGTTTGTTGTTCCTGGATGCCCGGGCTGCCGTTGAAGCAGCACCTAAAGTCGCCCGGATTATGGCGCAGGAATTAGGAAAAGATGAGGCATGGGAAAAGCAGCAGGTGAAAGCGTTTACCGAGCTTTCGAAACGTTATATGTTGACAGTGTGACCGGGAAAAACAGAACGGTTCGCTGAAAGTCCGGCAGACCGTAGACTTATGTCCGGGTGATATTCTAATATTTACATTATGGAAGAACAATTTATCATAGCCCTTGATCAAGGCACCAGCAGTTCGAGAGCAATTGTTTTCGACCGCAGAGGACAGATTCGCTCCGTAGCTCAGCAAGAATTCCGTCAAATTTTTCCCCGGTCCGGTTGGGTTGAACACGATCCCCAGGAAATCTGGTCTTCTCAGGCTTCTGTTTTGGCCGGAGCAATCACGTCTATAGGCATTAACGGTCTGAATATTGCAGCTATCGGCATCACCAATCAACGGGAAACGACTATTGTATGGGACCGGGAAACGGGAAATCCGGTGTATAATGCTATCGTTTGGCAGGACCGGCGCACTTCTGCTTACTGCGATTCTTTAAAGGCAGAGGGAAAGACTGAGTTTATCCGTAAAAAGACCGGGTTGATTATTGATGCTTATTTCAGTGCAACCAAGATCAAATGGATCCTCGACCATGTGGAGGGGGCCCGGCAGAAAGCCGGGGAGGGACGCTTGGTGTTCGGCACGGTGGATAGTTGGCTGATCTATCGTTTGACACGGGGAGAAGTTCATGTCACGGATGTTACGAATGCCTCGCGAACCATGTTGTATAATATACACGACCTGAGATGGGACGAAGAATTGCTGGAACTTTTTGATATTCCGGAGTCGATGATGCCGGAGGTGAAATCTTCGAGCGAAGTTTACGGATATACCAAAACGACGCTTTTTGCTCACAAAGTACCGATTGCCGGTATTGCGGGCGATCAGCAGGCTGCTTTGTTCGGACAGATGTGCACGGAGCCGGGGATGGTGAAAAACACCTATGGTACCGGTTGTTTTTTGTTGATGAATAGTGGCGATAGACCGGTCTTTTCCCAAAATAATCTGTTGGCGACCATTGCCTGGAAAATCGGCGATAAAGTTTCGTATGCCTTGGAAGGGAGCATTTTTGTTGGGGGAGCCATCGTCCAATGGTTAAGAGACGGGCTGGGAGTGATCCGTTCGTCTTCGGAGGTAGAGGCTTTGGCCAGACAGGTGCCGGATGCCGGAGGGGTGTATTTCGTGCCGGCTTTGACGGGACTGGCCGCACCTTATTGGAACCAGTATGCCCGTGGTGCCATTTCCGGTATCAGCCGGGGAACTACGGCTGCTCATATTGCGCGTGCTGCTTTGGAAGGAATAGCTTTCCAGACCATGGATGTGGTGACGGCAATGATGCGGGATGCTGGGATAGAGCTGAAAGAATTGCGGGTGGATGGCGGTGCTGCGGCCAACAATTTACTGATGCAGTTTCAGGCAGATATCCTGAATACAACCGTCATCCGGCCCAAGGTGATTGAAACAACGGCGCTGGGAGCTGCCTACCTGGCGGGACTTGCCGTGGGCTATTGGAAGGATCTGGAGGAGATCAGACAGCAGTGGCTCATGGATCAACGGTTTGATCCCTCCGCGGACGCGAAGACCGTGAAAAAGTTGAAAGAAGGATGGAAAGATGCTGTCGGCCGGGTTATTCGTTAATTTTGAAATCTGCCAGATTTATGGATACTTCGCTTTATATAAAATGTCTTTTTGAATTCATCGGCACTGCTATGCTGGTCCTGCTGGGGGATGGAGTGGTTGCTTGTTGTTTGCTGAAAAAATCGAAAGGGTTCGACGGCGGATGGGGTGTGATCACTTTCGCCTGGGGATTTGCTGTGATGTGCGGGGCCTTTATCGCTTCTCCTTATTCCGGGGCCCACTTGAATCCGGCTTTATCTGTCGGTTTGGCGTTGGCGGGTGTATTCCCCTGGGCCTATGTTCCCCTGTATATCGCAGCCCAATTGCTGGGTGCTTTTACCGGGGCCGTATTGGTATATGTATTTTATAAGGATCATTTTGACATTACCGATGATCAGGAAATCAAGTTAGGGGTTTTCTGTACGATGCCGGCTATTATGAATAAGCCGAGAAACCTGATTTGTGAAATGATCGGCACTTTTGTTCTGGTTTTTGTGATCTTGTGTCTGGCTGTCGAGGGCAATACGCCTGAGGTCGGCTTGGGATCTGTGGGGCTTTTCCCCGTAACTTTTCTGGTAGTGGCCATCGGTATGTCTCTGGGAGGAGCTACCGGATATGCCATCAATCCGGCTCGCGACCTGCCGCCGCGGATTGCCCATGCTTTGTTGCCGATCAAGGACAAAGGAAACAGTGGCTGGGAATACAGCTGGATTCCCGTAGCAGGCCCTGTTCTGGGAGCGTGTTTGGCGGCGGTTTGCTATCTGATCATTTTTTAATGGAGTTTTTGGGGGAGATTTTTCAGTGTTATGGTGGACGCTGCGGCCCTGGTTCATACGTGTGTGCATCACGCCTGATATGTCTGGTCGGCGTGATGGTTATTCGGATGGCTTGAAAATAGGGTAACGAGAGAGCAACCGTTCGTATTTGGGAACGTGTCTATATTTTTGAGTTAAATGAAAGAGCCGTGAGCGGGAAATATGATATTGCAGCAGGGGAACTTATAAATTCAAAAATATGTACTACCTTTGTACTGTTTTTAGAGAGGAATAAGTTGAATACAAAGGATTTATTGCAAAAATACCTGTCTGCGAAAATCATCGGGAAGCTGACGATGAAACTGACTTCTGCCGGAGACAGGAAATATAAACTGATTAATAATGCCGGTTCTGTTACGCCATTGCTTATCGGGGCGATGCGCCTCACACGACCGGGAATCCGCATTATCGTTCTGAATGATCGGGAGGAAGCTGCTTATTTTTACAACGACATTCTCACTTTTGCCGATCAGAAACAAATCGCTTTTTTGCCTTCTTCTTACCGGCGTATGATGAAAGAGGAGGAGAAAGATCATGATTCGGTGCTGGTCCGGACGGAAGTGTTAAATAATTTGAGCCATGGGGAGGTGGATACTCTGATCACCTATCCCGAAGCCCTGGCCGAAAAAGTGGTGGCCCGGCAAATGTTGCACCAAATGTCTATGGTCCTCAGAAAAGGGGATAAATTATCGCTTTCTTTTGTAGAGAATTTGCTGGTGGAGTATGGTTTTCAGCGGAATGATTTTGTATATGAGCCCGGTCAGTTTTCCATCCGGGGAAGCATCGTTGACGTGTATTCGTTTGCAGAAGAACAGCCTGTTCGGATTGACTTCTTCGGTGATGAGGTGGAGTCGGTCCGTTTTTTTGATATTGAGACCCAGTTGTCGGATAAACAGGTCGATCACGTATCCATTGTACCTGATTTGAGCGGAGGTGTCGGACTTGCGGAGCTGAAATATACGGATCTGTTTTCCTATTTTGCAGAGAAACCGGTATGGTGGATTAAAAACGGGATGTTTGTTTATGACCGGATCCGGGCTTTGAATAAAGAAACAGCCGGGGAACTGGTCAGTGAGGCCGGACATCTGATGGATTTTATCGATTCCTGTCCGGTTGTAGAGTGGGGACCGGATTTGTATTTCAGAGGGGAAATTGTGGATGCGGGATGCGAACCTCAGTCTCCGACCAATAAGCATTTCGATCTATTGGCAGAAACTCTGCAATCCCGTCTGGCTAACGGTTTTCAGCTATATATCTGTTCCGGCAATGAAATGCAGATACAGCGGATCCGGGATATCTTCAAGGATAAAGGCTATTCCATTGCATTTACCTGGCTGGAGGGTGTCGTACATGAGGGCTTTTCGGATACCAATGAGAAAATCTGCGTTTATACGGAGCATCAGATTTTCGATCGTTATCATAAATACCGTTTGCAAACCACCCGTATCCGTCAAGGACGGGAAGCCATTACTCTGGGTGAATTACAGAACCTTCATCCCGGGGATTATGTGGTACACATCGATCATGGCATCGGACGGTTCGGAGGATTGGTCAAAATCAGCAACGATGGCAAAGAACAGGAGGCAATACGCCTAGTGTATAAAAATAACTCCGAATTGTATGTCGGTTTGCATTCCTTGCATAAAATTTCTAAGTATAAGGGAAAAGACGGTGTGCCTCCGGTGGTGAATAAACTTGGCGGAGATGCCTGGAATAAGTTAAAGCAAAAGACTAAATCTAGAGTAAAGGATATTGCCCGCGAGTTGATTGCGTTGTATGCGCGGAGAAAGCAAGAAACGGCTTTTGCCTTTTCGAAAGATTCCTACTTGCAGGAAGAATTGGAAGTTTCGTTTATGTATGATGAAACTCCCGATCAGATGAAAGCCATTGAAGCCGTTAAGTCGGACATGGAGCGGTCGCAGGTCATGGATCGTCTGATTTGTGGCGATGTCGGCTTCGGAAAGACGGAAGTTGCTATTCGCGCCGCGTTTAAAGCAGTGGCCGACAGTAAGCAGGTGGCTGTATTAGTGCCGACGACTGTTCTGGCTTATCAGCATTATACGACCTTTACAAAACGGTTGGAAGGTATGCCCTGCCGGGTGGAATATATCAGCCGGATGAAGAAAAGCAGCGAGATAAAGAAAATATTGGACGACTTGAAAAAAGGACAGGTGGACATCATCATAGGTACCCATCGGTTGACGGGCAAAGATGTGGAATTCAAGGATCTGGGATTGCTGATTATCGATGAGGAGCAGAAATTCGGAGTGGGGGTGAAAGAAAAATTGAAGCGATTGAAGCTGAATGTCGATACCTTGACCCTTACGGCTACGCCCATTCCGAGGACACTGCAGTTTTCTTTGATGGGGGCCCGCGATATGTCGATTATCCGTACCCCCCCTCCAAATCGTTATCCGATCGTAACGGAACTGCACCGTTTTGACGAGCAGTTGATCAGAGAAGTCATACTGTATGAGATTTCGCGTAACGGTCAGGTATTCTTTATTCACAACCGAGTGGAGACGATCAGCGATATTCAGGGCATGCTGAAAAGAATCCTTCCTCAGATTAAAACCTGTGTGGCGCATGGACAAATGTCAGGAGAAGATCTTGAAAGAGTGATGCATGATTTTGTGCGGGGCGATTATGACGTTTTGGTGGCGACCACCATTATCGAATCTGGGCTGGACATTCCCAATGCCAATACGATGATCATTAATCAGGCCCAGAATTACGGTTTGAGCGATTTGCATCAGCTGAGAGGACGGGTGGGACGTTCGAACAAGAAAGCGTTTTGTTATCTGCTGACTCCTCCCTTGGATATGGTGAATCCCGATGCCCGGCGGCGCTTGAAAGCCATTGAGGATTTTAGCGGGTTGGGCTGTGGTTTTAATATCGCTATGCAGGATCTGGATATACGGGGTGCCGGGAATATCCTCGGAGCTGAACAATCGGGATTTATCGCTGAAATCGGCTATGAGACCTATCAGCGGATATTGAACGAGGCTTTGTTGGAACTGCGGGAAGAGGAGTTCCCGCAGTTGCAGGATCGGAAAACTGAACAGATCAGAGGATTTGTGACCGATTGTGTTATAGAATCGGATTTCGAGGCCTTGATTCCGGATACTTATGTGGAAAATATCAGCGAACGTATCCGCCTGTACCGCGAATTGGACAATATCTGTGATGAACAGGGACTGAAACGGTTTGAAGAAGAATTGAACGACCGTTTTGGCGAACTTCCCCCACAGGTGAAGGGACTGATGGAGGTGGTCCGTACCCGTCGCTATTGCCTGGATCTGGGAGTGGAGAGGCTGTTGGTCCGGAATGGAAAAATGATGATGTACTTTACAGGGGAGCAAACTTCTCCCTTTTATCAGTCGGCTGTGTTTTCCGGCATACTGAAATTTGTGCAAAAGCAATTTTTACCGTGCCGGTTGAATGAGAAAAATGGCAAATTGTCTTTGATTTTTACGGATGTGACTGATGTAAGTAAGATGGCCGGGTATGTGATGAGAATGTGGAAAGAGGTGATGAACGTTTAAAATTTGTGGTGTGAAGGGAAGGAGAATGAGAAGAAATGCGAATTCAATGGATTGTATAGATGAATATTGTAGTGGATGCGGGAAATACCCGGATAAAATATGCTTTTTTTGACCGGGATCTGTTATTGGAAACCCAATATCATGAGAAAAACCTTTTAGAAGATATCCGGAGGTGGAAAGCGAAAGGTGCTTCGATGGATGTTTTCCTGTCGGGAAGTGGTAAAATACCGGACGGCTTGGTGGCTTTGCTGAAAGAGCAGGCGGACTTTTGTGCGGAAGCTTCGCCTTTGATGGAGATGCCGCTGAAAATCGGGTATGATACGCCGGGAACGCTGGGATTCGACCGGATCGCTGCCTGCACCGGAGCCCTGAAGTTGTTTCCGGAATGTCCGTTGCTGGTGATCGATTCCGGGACATGCATCACCTTTAATTATGTCAGTGCTGAGGGCGTTTTTCTGGGAGGAAATATTTCTCCGGGTTTGGAGATGCGTTTCCGGGGACTGAAACATTTTACAGTCCGTTTGCCTTTGGTGAAGCCAGAAAAAGCGTACGGGGGGACGGGAAAGACAACGAAGGATGCCATCCGCAACGGAGTCATGCAAGGTATGCTTTTTGAAGTGGAAAGCTATGTGCGGCATTTTCTGGAAGAACAAAATCAGGGCAAGGTGGTGATTACCGGAGGAAACGCTCATTATTTGAAGCCATATCTGCAAGGAGAGACGGTGTTTAATGAAAACCTGGGTTTTATCGGACTGAATGAAATATTTCTGTACTCTAAAAAGCTTAATTAATTGTTAAAATGCATTTTCCCTGCTGTGTATTTAAAGAAATAAGTAATATTTTTGCGAAGAGAGAGTTTTAACCGTTAGAATAAAGTTAAATCAACAAAGAAGTTTATATAAAACATACAATCATGAAAAAATTTTTTGCTTTAGCCTTTGGAGTATGTCTTTTGGGGGGAATGGCAAAGGCACAGACACTTGATTCTAAATATGGGCTGGATAGTGCCCAGACGATTGCTAATGCTTCTATTTATTCGGAATTTGTAAAACAAAAGAATTATAAGGAAGCGTTGCCGGCATGGCGGTATGTGTTCTTTAATGCTCCAAAATTTCAGAAAAAGACTTATGCCAGCGGTGAAATGATTATGCTCAACTTGTTGAGGCAGACCAAAAATCCCGCTTATCTTGATACATTGATGATGATTTACGATCAGCGGATCAAATATTTCGGCGATGATCCCCGCAATGGTGAAGGATGGATTTTAGGCAGAAAAGGGGGGAATCTGGTCGCTTGGGGACCGAAAGATATCGATACCAAAAAAGAAGCTTACGGTTATCTGATTAAATCTTTTGAAATGGAAGGTAACAAATCCGATCCATTGAGTGTGCAGATTTTGTTTTTTACCGCCGGCGATCTTTTGAAAGCAGAACAGATGAACCGGGATGAATACATTAGTCTTTATATGAAGATCGGCCAATATGTCGAGCATGGATTGAAAAATTCCAAGAAACCGGAGGCATTCAAGGAAGTGAAGGCGAATATTGACGGCCTGTTCTTTTCTTCCGGCGTTGCCGATTGTGAGACACTGGACCGTTTGCTTACCGAGAAATACAACGCAAATGCTGACGATGTGGATAATCTGAAATCGATCATGTCGTTGTTGCGCCGTAATGAATGTTTGGATCTTCCGCTTTATACCACGGTAGCGGAAAAATTGTATGAAAAAGATCCCAGTTCCGATGCTGCCTATAGCTTGGCGGTAATGTTCATCAAGCGACAGGATTTCGCTAAGGCTGAAACATATTTGGTTGAAGCGCTCGAGAAAGCGGAACCCGATGATGAAAACAGGGCCGACTATTACCTGCGTCTGGCGCAATTGAAGGCTGGAAAGAAACAATACGCTGCCGCTAAAGCCAATGCTTTGGAAGCTTTGAAGCTCAATCCGAAATATGGAGCTGCTTATATCGTAATCGGAAAGGCCTATGCAGCCTATGCGCCTAATTATGGACAGGATGCTTATGATCATGCTTCCGTGATGTGGGCTGTAGTGGATAAATTCATCAAAGCGAGACAAGTGGACCCGAGCGTGGCTGAACAGGCAGGTAAACTGATCGCTGAATATTCGCAGCATTTCCCCTCTAAAGACGAAGCGTTCTTCAGAAGCGTAAATGCCGGCAGTCAGGTGAAAATCGGAGATTGGATTAACGAGACAACCATTGCCCGTTTCAAATAATTGAAAAGTTTTCATGAGGATTATTTTCCCGATTATATTTGGTTTGAAAAGCATTACTGTTCTTTTGGGAACAGTAATGCTTTTCTCATGTAAGAATGATATCCGGGAGGTGAATAAAGTAGCCGGGGATGAGGAAATCAAACCGGAAATGACAGGGGATAATCTGGTGATGATCTATTCCGATTCTGCAAAAATCAAATATAAAGTAATCACTCCGGAATATCTGAAGGTAACCCGCGGCAAAGAGAAATATGAGGAGTTCCCCAAGGGAATCCATGTGATCTCCTATGATGACCGGGAACAGGAAATAGGGTCCATTCGCTCCAAATATGCTAAAAAACTGGAAGACGAGATGCTGTGGGAAGCACGCAATGAGGTGGTGATTGTGAATGCGGAAGGGAAAAAACTGGAAACAGAGTTGCTGTTTTGGGATACGAATAAAGGTATTATTTATTCTGACCGTTATGTACGTTTGACTTCTGATGGACAGATTATCGAAGGCAACAATGGCTTCCAGTCTGACCAAAATCTCGAACATCCGGTTTTCTATGGCATCACCGGCAAAGTCGAAGTTGAAAAGAAAAAGGAGGAATGACCGTTATTGTTGTGATATTGATTTGTCTGCTGTTGTCCGCTTTTTTTTCGGGCATGGAGATCGCTTTCCTGACCTCTAATAAGCTACGCATAGAAATCGACAAGGCGAACAAAGGAATCACTCAATCGCTGATCGATTTGTTCGTATCAAATTCGGGCATGTACATCACGACCATTCTGGTGGGGAATAATGTAGTCATGGTGATCTATGGCATTTTTATGTCTGAATTCCTGTATAAGCAATTTGCCTTTTTGCATCTCTCTGTAGGTTTGGAGCTTTTGCTGGAAACGGTGGTTTCAACCTTGATTATCCTGATTTTTGCAGAATTCCTGCCTAAGACGGTTTTCCGCCTTCGTTCCAATTTGTTCCTGAAAATATTTGCAATACCTGTATTCCTTTTCTATTTGCTTTTTTTCCCTTTGTCTTATTTTTCTGTTTGGTTGGGGGGAATCTTATTACGCATTTTTACGGGGCGGAAACTGGAACAGAAGGAATCTAGCCGGGCATTCGGGAAGATAGACCTGAATAATCTGATAGAGGAAGGAGAGGGGGAAGCTGCTTTGCAGGAAGAAGTGCATGAGATCAAGTTGTTCCGGAATGCTTTGGATTTCTCGGAAGTGAAATTGAGGGAATGTATCGTTCCCCGTCCGGATGTAGCCGCTTTGCCTATTGATAGTAGTATCAACGAACTATCCGATCTTTTTATCAAGACCGGATTATCCCGGATATTGATTTACAAGGAGAGTATCGATGACATTATCGGATATGTTCACATCTCTTCGCTTTTTCATCAACCTGCAACCATAAAGGAGGTGTTGAGCAAAATCCTGATCGTTCCGGAGACCATGCCAGCCCAACGCTTGTTGAATCTGTTCATTAAGGATCAGAAAAGTATTGCTGTCGTCGTAGACGAATTCGGAATCACGGCCGGTATTGTTACGATTGAGGATATCATGGAGGAGATTTTCGGAGAAATTGAAGACGAACATGACCATCTGAACTTGAAAGAAACGAGGATTTCCGATCATGAATATGTTTTTTCCGGACGGCTGGAAGTGGATTATCTGAATGAGAAATATCATCTGAATCTGGAGGAACGCGAGGAGTACGAGACACTTGCGGGCCTGATCCTGTATTTCAATGAAAGTATTCCGCAGGTAGGCGAAAAGATCGAAGTCGGCGGAACAACCTTTCAAATACTGAATGTGAAGAATGCCAGGATAGAGGAAATCAAAGTGGTATTGTAATTTAGAAAGCAGTGACTCTGTCAGAACTATTCATACGATACAAGGCAACCGATTTCTCATGATTCAGTTGCCTTGTCCTGTGTTTGCGGGAGTCTTTTTGACCGGAAACGCTTGACGATATCCTTGTCCGATGGGAGACCCCGTGTCCGGAAATGATCTTCTATTCCGTGTAGGGAGAACTTATTTTTTCCGCCGGAAAACTTTTTCGAAACGTTTTATCTTGTCTTCGTCTTTCCGGTGGCATATCATCAGGTAGTTGTCCTTTTCTGCGATGATCAGATTATCGACCCCCTGAACAATGACATTCTTTTTGGGAGGAACGTTGACGATGCAATTGTGGGCATCATTCAGAATAACTTTACCCGAGTTGGAAACATTGTTGGCTTCATCCTTTTCGCATAAAGTGTGGAAGACATGCCAGGTTCCGACATCCGACCAGCCGAAGTGACCTTTCAGGACATATACGTTTTGAGATTTTTCCATGATGCCTACGTCTATCGAGACATTATGGCATTGTCCGTATACACTTTTGATAAAATTCGGTTCCCCGGGAGTGTTTAGCTTACAGTCGGTGGTAAAGAGGGCATGCAAATCATACATGTAGGTTTTGAATTCTTGGATAATGTCCTCTACCCTCCAGATAAAAATCCCTGTGTTCCACAAAAATTCATCCGAGTCGTAAAACATTTGGGCCATTTCTGCACTCGGTTTTTCAGTGAAAGTTTTTACTGCAGAAATTGTTTGGTTGTTGTCTTTGGATTTTACCTGTATATAGCCGTATTCGGTTTCTGTCCGGGTAGGGGTGATGCCCACGGTCAGTAATCCCCCTTGTTCCTCTACGAATCGGGTACCTGCTTCCAGGTCGGCCAGATAGGCGGCATCGTTGCAAATAAAATGATCCGATGGTAAGGTGATCATGAAAGCCCGGGGATTGATTCCTTGAATCTTGTAGGCGGCATAGGCGATGCAGGTGGCGGTGTTACGGACATACGGTTCTTTCAGAATGTTTTCACCGGGAATTTCAGGCAATTGTTTTTTGGTGATGCTTTCATATTCTGCTCCTGTCACAATGAAGATGCGATGATTGGGAAAAATCCGGGCAACCCGTTCGTAGGTCTGACGGATGAAACTTTTCCCGGTGTGGAGAATATCTGAAAATTGTATAGGACAACGCGGGTTACTTACGGGCCAGAAACGGTTGCCAATGCCTCCGGCCATAATTACGCAGTAAGAGTTTGAATTCATTCGTATAATGTTAAAATGGTTTGACTCTGAATATTCTCCTTCAAAAGATATACCAAATATAGCATTTTTTTGGTTTGGTCTGTCAATCGGAAACGCGATTCCGTTTGTTTCCTTTGCATTTTGTATATTGTCCGGGGGAAAATGACCGGTTTGTTTCTTTACTTTTTCTTTTACTTCAGAAACTTTATAAACACGACTGACTGTAAATCCATGAATAATTTATATTTTTACCTTGAATTTCCGGGAATAAATTGAAATGGCCGGTAACGTAATTTCCAAAGGCAGGGATATGAAGTTTTTATATAAATTGGGGATGTATATTATTTTTATCAGAAAGGCTTTTTCCCGTCCGGAAAAAAGAAGCGTTTATCTGAAAGAACTCCTCACTGAATTCGAAAAACTGGGCTTGAACTCCATTGTATTGGTGGTCATTATTTCGTTTTTTATCGGAGCGGTTTTGACCTTGCAAACAGCTTATAACATGCAAAGTCCTCTTTTGCCCCGCTACCTCATCGGTTACCTGACTAGGGAAACGATGTTGCTGGAGTTTTCGTCCACGATTGTAAGCCTGATTCTGGCGGGGAAAATCGGGAGTAATATTGCATCGGAAATCGGAAGTATGCGGATAACCGAACAAATTGAAGCTTTGGAGGTGATGGGGATAAATTCCGTTTCATATTTGGTGGGACCGAAAATCATCGCTTCGTTTGTGATTAATCCCATTTTGTATATTTTTAGCGTATTCATCGGGATTCTCGGGGGCATTATCTCCGGACTCATCAGCGGGGTGGTGAATTTTGAGGATTTCGTGTACGGTTTGCATTTTTCGTTCAATCCTTATTATGTCACTTATTCGATTGTAAAAACCCTTTTCTTTGCTTTTATTTTTACTTCCATTCCGGCTTTTTACGGTTATTATGTGCAGGGAGGGGCCAGGGAAGTCGGTAAAGCCGGAACGAAAGCGGTCGTGGATAGCAGCATTGCCATCCTGACGGCCAATCTCATATTAACTCAGATAATGTTGTAATGATACGGGTAGAAGGATTAAGTAAATCGTTTGATAGTAAAGCTGTCTTGTCGGATATTAACGTGACTTTCGAAACCGGGAAAGTAAACCTGATCATTGGTAAGAGCGGATCCGGCAAAACGGTATTGCTCAAGTCGCTGATCGGATTGCATACGATTGATCAGGGACATATCTATTATGGTGACCGGGACCTGACCCGAATGAATCCCCGTCAGATGAAGAAACTGAGGAAAGAAATCGGTGTCGTTTTTCAGGGAGGAGCTTTATTCGATTCCCTCACGGTGCTGGAAAATGTGATGTTTCCGCTCAATCTTTTTTCCGACTATTCAGAGAAGGAAAAGAAAGAACGGGCGATCTTTTGTTTGAGGCGTGTGGACCTGAAAGATGCGGAAAACTTTTATCCCTCGGAAATCAGTGGGGGCATGAAAAAAAGGGTAGCCATTGCCAGGGCCATCGTTCTGGATCCTGAATTTTTGTTTTGTGACGAACCCAATTCGGGGCTCGATCCTCTGACTTCTATTGTCATTGATAATTTGATCAGTGAGATTACACACGAATACAATATGACCACGGTTGTCAATACGCATGATATGAATTCGGTGTTCGAGATCGGGGAAAATATTGTATTTATTCACGAAGGCCGGAGAGAGTGGGTGGGAACCAAAGAAATGATCGGCCATACGGACAACCGTTATTTGAATGATTTTATTTTTTCATCGGAGTTGTTTAAGAAAATAAGGAACGTACTATGATAAGAATGATTTTCAGATCTTTGATTTTCTTTGTGGTTTTGTACGGGTTTTGTGCTTGCAGTCAAAAGGTTCCTTTAGATAAGGAGCAGTTTACCGCTTTATTGATCGATATGCATAAGGTCGACGGAACGTTGGCGGTTAACCGCGGCTTGCGGGGTAATGATGAACTGAAAAATTATTCTTATTATAACGACTTGTTCAAAAAGTATGGCATCACCCGGGCGGATTTCGATTCCTGTATGTACTATTATTCTGCTCAGACCGTTCTGTTTTCTAAAATGTACGATGTCATTTTGGATAGTCTGAACAGGCAGCTTACGGCTGTGGATAAGGTGTTGAATCTTTTGAAAGCCAACGATTCGCTGAATTATTTTCCCATTGCCGATACCCTGTGGCTGGATACGGTTTATACGGTGAACATCGATAGTATCGTCCCGGGATTTTATAAGTTCAGCACCACCCTGCAATTCGATTCTTTGAGCAAGAACCGCAACCGCCGGATTGCCTCCTGTTTTATTTCCGCCGATGATAAAGATACTTTGCGGGTGCGGGATCTCATCGTAAGTCCGGATACTTTGAAGCGTGCTTACAATTGGTCGCAATATGTCGACTCCGCATACAATCGACTGGTGATTAATTATATGGAAATCATACCTCCGGAACAACGGCCCCGGATTTATAGAAACGGAAAGGCGGTGAAGCCTTCCGGAAAAGAAAAAGCGATCGACCTGAAGCAGTTCGGAGGAAAAGCATGGAAAAACCAGTTGTTCCGGCCGTACATTTCCCGTGAAACGGAAAACCGATTGAAACAGGAATTGCGCCGCAGATAATGTTTGAGATATGCGTAAGATAGCTGCAAACTATATTTTTTTGCCAGGTTTCCCTTTGGTTAAAAATGGATATGTGATTTTTGGCGAAGGACTGGAAACAGAGGTAAGGGATACCGGAGGACAAATACACGAGTTGGCCGGACTTGAATTTTACGGAGGAATGATTGTTTCAGGATATGTCTGCAGGCATACGGAACGGTTTATGCCGGGAAGTCCGTTATTGCCTGTCCTCGAGGAATTATACTTGGAATACGGGAAAGATGAGCGGCGTTTGGCTGTTGTGGAGGGGGCGGAACTCCGGAAACTGATTTGGACAACCGATAGCAGGGTCAGGTATTTGTAAATGCGGGATACGCCTGATTTCCGGTGCGGCGAATGAACAAAATAGAAGGAGGAGAGACGAAAAACGTTTCCGCCGAAATAATCGGCTGTATGACGGCTTTTTTAGGGAAATTGTTCAGATAAAAAATTAACTTTGCCCATGAATGAATCCGTTAGACATTTGCCTTTTAACACTTCCGACAGGGGGTAAGTGCTGTGCATCATTTACATTCTGTTGGCAAGCGGGTTAACATGGATAACAAATAAAACGAACAGATATGAATAAAGCATTATTAATGATTTTGGACGGTTGGGGAATTGGAAAGCACGATAAAACAGACGCAATCTTTAATACTCCTACTCCTTTTATTTCTGGTTTGACAGAGAAATATCCGCATTCAACTTTACTGACCTGCGGGGAGCATGTAGGATTGCCCGACGGACAGATGGGAAATTCGGAGGTCGGGCACCTGAATATCGGAGCCGGCCGGGTGGTGAACCAGGACTTGGTCCGCATCAATAAAGCTTGCCGGGATAATTCCATTATGCAGAATCCGGAAATTGTAAAGGCTTTTACTTATGCCCGCGACAACAAAAAACAGGTTCACTTCATGGGCTTGGTATCCGATGGCGGAGTACACAGTTCATTGGAGCATCTGAAGAAACTGTGCGACGTTTCCAAGGAATATGGCATAAAGAAAACCTTTGTGCATTGTTTTATGGACGGGCGGGACACCGATCCGAAAAGTGGTTTGGGTTTCATCAAAGAGTTGAAAGCTCATATGGATAAATCCACCGGGCGTATAGCTTCCGTAATCGGACGTTATTATGCGATGGACCGGGACAATCGCTGGGAAAGAGTAAAGGAAGCCTATGATTTGATGGTGAACGGAATCGGAACTCAGACGCAACATGTGGAAGTCAGTATACAGCAGTCCTATGATGAAGGAGTGACCGATGAATTCATCAAACCCATTGTACATGTAGGAAGCGACCGTCGGCCGGTGGGGGTAATCGAGCCGGGAGATATGGTTGTTTTCTTCAATTTCCGGAATGACCGGGCGAAAGAACTGACCATTGCTCTGACTCAGAAAAATATGCCGGAACACGGTATGAAAACGATGCCTTTGTATTACTGCTGCATGACTCCTTATGATGCTACTTTCCAGGGATTGCATATCCTGTTTAACAAGGAAAATGTGGAAAATACGTTGGGAGAAGTGGTGAGCAAAGCCGGGTTGAAACAGTTGCGTATAGCTGAAACCGAAAAGTATGCTCATGTAACTTTTTTCTTTAACGGCGGACGCGAAGCGCAGTTCGAGGGAGAAAGCCGTATATTGGTGCCTTCCCCCAAAGTAGCGACCTATGATTTGCAGCCGGAAATGTCTGCACCGGAGGTGGCCGAAAAGCTGGTGGAACAATTGAATGCCCGGTCTGCTGATTTTGTATGCCTGAATTTTGCCAATGGCGATATGGTGGGGCATACCGGTGTATATCCTGCCATCCAAAAGGCCGTGGCAACCGTGGACAGCTGTGTGGAGAAGGTGGTTACAGCAGCACAGGCCAACGGATATGACGTGCTGATTATTGCAGACCATGGAAATGCGGACAATGCTGTTAATCCTGACGGAACGCCGAATACTGCCCATTCGTTGAATCCGGTTCCTTGCATTTGGGTGACGGAAAACCGGGATAAAAAATTGAATAATGGAGTGCTGGCCGATGTGGCGCCGACTCTTCTGGAAATCATGGGAATTGCTCAACCTGCTGAAATGACGGGAAAGAGTTTGATACAAGGATAATACTGTGAGTGAATAACGGCATGCGGCAAGCACATGCCTTCCGGGGCAGAGCTTTCGTGCCGGCGGATGTTTGCCGTTTGCCGTTGTGCATTTGTCCTTTCATTTGATTTATGATACAGATTGAAAACACCCTGGTGAGTTTCGATATTTTCGAAAAAAAGTTTTGTTGTGATTTGCAACAATGTAAGGGAATGTGTTGTGTGGAAGGAGATTCCGGAGCTCCTTTGGAGAAAGAGGAAATCCGGAAAATCGGGAAAAATTATGCTGCAATAAAGCATTTCATGACTCCTGCCGGAATAAAAGCGGTGGAAGAACAAGGCTTTTCAGTTGTTGACAGCGAAGGCGATATTGTAACGCCGTTGGTGAACCGGAGAGAATGTGCCTATGCCATCGAGGAAAAGGGGGGATGCTGGTGTGCCATCGAAAAGGCTTGGACCTTGGGCAAATCGGATTTCCGCAAGCCTGTCTCCTGTCACTTGTATCCTATCCGGATCACCCGCTATCCTGAATTTGAGGCTTTGAATTATAACAAATGGGATGTTTGTGGATGTGCCCGTTTAAAGGGTGAGCAGCTGGGAGTGCCCCTTTACCGGTTTTTGAAAGAAGCATTAATAACCCGCTATGGTGAGGAGTGGTACAAACAGTTGGAATATGCTGCCGGAGAGATCGAGTCCGGGCGGATAGAAATTCCCCGGCGTTAGGGTGAAATTTTTCCGGAGAAGGGGGAGTACTCGCTAAACGGTTGTGTTTCAGTTGTACGAGTATTTGTTCCCCTGCTCGGATAGAAAACCGAATATTTTTTCTTGCTTTTGTTTGCAAAATCTGAGATTCTCTTTATCTTTGCAACGCAAAAGTGAAACGGTGGATGTAGCTCAGTCGGTTAGAGCGTCGGATTGTGGTTCCGAAGGTCGTCGGTTCGAGCCCGATCTTCCACCCTTACTGAAAAAGGGAAACTGATTAACAATAAAGCGTTAGTCAGTTTCTCTTTTTTAATACTCATTGTGCCGTCCTATCGTGTAAATCCGCTGCCTTTGAATAATACCTTGATGCTACACTTCTGACTTGCCGCGTGAAAACCGATTTCAATTCTATAGTTTGCCCAAGGTGAGTTGGCTGTCTTGGGTATCCTCTTGCCCATACCTTGCCCAAGGTGGGTTGTCTGTCTTGGGCATCCTCTTGCCTATACCTTGCCCAAGGTGTGTTGCCTATCTTGGGCATCCTCTTGCTCCTATCTTGCCCAAGATAGGAGCAAGGACTTGGGCAAGGTGCCGGGAAGGGGAGGCCCGGCTTGCCGGCAGGAGGTTGGGCATGAGTGCAAACGGGGCTCGCTGCAGTTGTTCTGCTTCGGAAAAAGAAACGGTAAAAATATAGCGGGTGATCCGAGATTTTTAAAGAAAAACGCGCAAATATAGGGGGATTATCTTTAAATTTACACCTCCAAAACAGCATGAAAACGTTTTCTGAAATTTAATAATAAAACAAATGGCTAAAGAACAATTTATAACGAGACATGTCGGCCCGCGTCCTGAGGATGTGGAAGAAATGTTGAAAGTAATAGGCGTAAAGTCTGTCGGGGAATTGATAGACCAAACCGTACCGGCTTCCATCCGGTTGAAGGAGACATTGGACTTGCCGGCACCTCTGTCGGAAGATGAATTCCTGATGAAAATCAAATCATTGGCTAAGAAAAATAAACTTTACCGCTCTTTTATCGGCCAAGGTTATTACGATACCGTATCTCCGGCTGTGATTATCCGGAATATCCTGGAGAATCCGGCTTGGTATACTTCCTACACTCCCTATCAGGCTGAAGTGTCCCAGGGACGTTTGGAGGCTTTGTTGAACTATCAGACGGTGATCCTGGAGCTGACGGGCATGGAAATTACCAACTGTTCGTTGCTGGACGAGGCCACTGCTGCCGCTGAAGCGATGTTTATGATGTATGCTTTGCGGGGTAAGGAAATGAAGAAGGCCGGAGCCAATAAATTGTTTGTCGATAACAACGTATTCGCTCAGACGAAAGACGTGCTGATCACCCGTTCTGCTCCCCAGGGCATAGAGCTGGTTTACGGGGATTATGCTACATTCGAATTTACTCCGGAGGTATTCGGGGCATTGGTTCAGTATCCTGCTTCCAACGGAGAGATCCGGAATTATAAGGATTTTGCCGGGAAAGCACATGCTAACGGTTCTCTGCTGACAGTGGCAGCCGATTTGATGAGCTTGGTATTGCTGACTCCTCCGGGAGAATGGGGGGCCGATGTCGTAGTGGGCACCTCTCAGCGTTTCGGAGTTCCGATGGGATATGGCGGTCCGCATGCGGCTTACATGGCTACCAGGGAAGAATACAAACGGAATATTCCGGGCCGTATTATCGGAGTGACCCTGGATGCGCAGGGCAACAAAGCATTGCGTCTGGCATTGCAGACGCGTGAACAGCACATTAAGCGCGAGAAAGCTTCTTCCAACATTTGTACAGCCAAAGCGCTGAATGCGATAATGGCCGGATTTTATGCCGCCTATCACGGACGTGAAGGATTGCAGCGGATTGCCCGGCATATTCATTCTGCTGCTGTCGTGCTGGCCGAAGAGATCGGTAAATATGGTTATAAGCTGAAAATAGACAAATTCTTCGATACGATCCGTTTCGAATTGCCCGAAGGGGTGACGGCAGAAACTTTGCGTGAAGTGGCCTTGGAACGGAAAGTCAATCTGTTCTATTGTGAATGCGGCGGAGTCGGTTTGTCAACCGATGAATGTATCAACGAAGAAGAATTGAATGTCATTATTTCAATCTTTGCCGAAGCTGCCGGTAAAAAGGCGGAACAGGTCCGTTTCCTGGACGATCGCACCGTGCTCGATCCGGAGATGTTGCGCGAGGATGAATACATGCAGCAGCCGGTGTTCAATATTTACCACTCCGAGACAGCCATGATGCGCTATATGAAGAATCTGGAACGCCGGGATATCTCATTGGCTACTTCCATGATTTCTCTGGGCTCGTGCACCATGAAGCTGAATGCTGCTGTGGAAATGATGCCGATCACCTGGCCGGAATTCGGGAAAATACATCCGTTTGTGCCGTTCGACCAGGCAGAAGGATATCAGCAAATGATCCGTGAGACAGAACAGATGCTGACGAAGATCACCGGGTTCGCCGGTTGCAGTTTGCAGCCTAATTCCGGTGCTGCCGGGGAATATTCCGGTTTGATGGTATTGCGTCAGTATCATATTGCCCATGGACAGGGACACCGCAATGTTATGCTGATTCCGGCTTCCGCTCACGGAACCAATCCGGCTTCCAGCGCTATGGCAGGTTTGAAAGTCGTTGTGACGGCCACTGACCCCGAAGGAAATATCGATGTTGCCGATTTCAAGGCTAAAGCTGAAGCCAATCGGGAGAATCTCTTCGGAGCCATGATCACTTATCCTTCTACGCATGGTATTTTTGAAGAATCTATCCGGGAATTGGTTAAGATTGTTCATGATAACGGTGGCTTGTTGTATATGGACGGTGCCAATATGAACGGACAGTGCGGTTTGACCAGTCCGGGAAATATCGGGGCCGATGCCTGCCACCTGAATCTGCATAAGACTTTTGCCATGCCTCACGGTGGTGGCGGACCCGGTGTAGGACCGATTTGCGTTGCAGAACATCTGGTGGACTTCTTGCCTACCCATGCAGTGGTGAAGACGGGAGGAAAGCACGGTATACATGCTGTGGCTGCGGCTCCTTACGGTTCTGTCAGCCTGCTGCCGATTACCTACGGTTACCTGTTGATGCTGGGAGGCGAAGGGCTTAGAAAAGTGACGGAAATGGCTATTTTGAATGCCAACTACCTGGCTTCGGCATTTGAAAAGCTGGGTTTCAAAATCCTCTTCAAAGGCAAACAGGGACGTGTCGGTCATGAAATGATCTGGGATTGCAGCCATTTCGGCAAAGAATATGGCATCACCGAATTGGATATTGCCAAGCGTTTGATGGACTTCGGATTCCATGCTCCTACGCTTTCTTTCCCTGTACACGGTACCTTGATGGTTGAACCGACGGAAAGCGAGCCTAAGGAAGAGTTGGACCGTTTTATCGAAGCCTTGAAGACCATCCGCGAAGAAATGGTGGAAGTGGCTGAAGGAAAAGCGGACAAAACCGATAACGTTTTGAAGAATGCACCTCACACCCATAAAGTGCTGACGGCTGACGAATGGACCCATGCGTATCCGCGCAGCAAAGCAGCCTATCCGCTGCCCTGGGTGGCCGAGAATAAGTTTTGGCCGCAGGTGG
>CAZMAE010000026.1:0-4438 GCA_964564205.1 uncultured Odoribacter sp.
CTTTGACCAGTTGGTTTCCGGCATGCACAACAAAAGGTCTCAACGTATCCGCGGCAACCTCGAAATAGGCCTCTCCTTCTAAAAAGACCTCCCGCTGCCCCCCTACAAAAACTTCGGGATATTTCAACTGAGAAGCCGAATTCAGCCATACCCTCGTACCGTCTTCCAGCCTCAGCTGATATTCTCCTCCCCGGGGAACGGACAGTTTATTATAAACCACCTGCAAGGATTGGCTATCGGGCCGGACATAAGATAACCGGCCGCTATCCGCAACGATGTGTTTCCTGATGCAGGCTTCCGACTTCCCGACGTTCCCCAACCGGTGCTGCTCACCGTTAGCCAATTCCAGGGTAGCGGCATATTGTCCCGGCATAATCTTCGGTCCACTCGCGGTCTGCTCCTGCAAGCGAGGGACTTCCGCCTCCGTTCCTTTCCACAACATCCACACCCCCAGCAGAACGGTAATCATGGCCGCAACGCCAGTTCCATACCACATACGTATCTTCCGCATCCTTCTCCGCCTTAACATGATCTTTCCGGAAAAGGTGTTCCAGGCCTCATCCACCTCTTTTTCCGAAACGCCGGCTTCAGGCATTTGCTCGAAATAATACCGCATCTGCTCAAAATACCCGGCATGAGCAGGAGATTCCCTCAGCCATTCCTGAAATTCTTTCTCCTCTTTCTCCGTCAGCTTTTTATTGAATTTCTTATATATCAGAGAAATCGGTATCACTTTGCTTTTTTGTTCCATCGCTGATTCAAAAAAAACGTTCGTTTTTTTAGTTACAATGTTTAAATGTTAAAGTGTTTGAATGTTACTCTTTTACCTGCGTTCATTTGCTTTGTTTACTCCGGCTGCACACTTCATTCTGAATTTAAGTTAAGTTCTGTCATTCAAATCTTTACAAAATTCTATTTAAGTCCCGGATAACTTTCGCCACCGTTCGTTCATCCTTACTCGTTCATCGTTCATTGTGTTCGTTAAATTTTGCGGAAATCCGCAAAATTTAACGAACCTTTAAGCTGCCGTATCCAATTGTAATAACAGTCTATTTCAATTATCACCTCTAAAACGGACTTACCCGTATTTTGTATGACAAGAATTTGACATTTTTATAAAAAAAAATCATTTAAAAATTAAGCTGTAATCCTACATATACCAATCTCCTCTGGTATTCTTCCCAACCAAGGACAGATTTATAGTCAGTACTATACACAGGATAATTTCTATTTGATTTATCCAAAATATTTGTCACTGTGAAAAATGCAAGTAAGTGACCTTTATTTAATGGAAATATCTTATTGACGGTCAAATCTAATGAATGATAAGCCGTTACTTGTTCCGAATTATAGTCCCCATAAAGAGGAAACCATACATCATCAGTAATATTTAAAGCATACTCAACAGGTGTATAATACAAACCCGGGCGAGCAGAAAAATTTACCCCGATATTCCACTGATTTACTGTACGGCAAGCGATGGAAGTCCGGATAATATAATCCATATCATTCGCCGAACGATGACTTTTTTTCCCAAACCGGACACGGGAATCGATAAAAGTATAGGAACCTGCAAACGAAAATCGCCCTATCGCACGGGCAATAGAAAATTCCAAACCTTTTAACCTTCGCTCCACCATGGTCTCTTTCCCATTCTCAGAAAAATAGTCCCGGGTATTTTCATCTTTTAGATAAGAAGAGAGTTTTAAATCAAAGTCATAAATATGACTTGTCAGATCAACAGAATATTGACGGGAAGAATGTAAAGCAAAATTTTGGCTGTTGTATGCCGGAACATTATAAGTATGATACTTTCCGGCTGACAATAACAATGAAAATTTTTCATTCATATTCCATCGCCCCGAAACTTGCCAGGATGTATAATCAGGTTGACTGGCTTCAGGAATATTTTTTCTGACCGCACCGCTGAAAAGCAAATGACGTACAGGAGTATACTTGCAATAAAAATAACCCTCCCAGACACGGTTATAGAGTTTATCATCGGCCGTTACCCCCTCTGCTTCGTCCGAATAATCATAAAAATATTTGGGGAAAGTACCATAAAATTTAACCCGTGTATACTGGTGTGTGAGTCCAGTCTGAAAACTCAAATTTCCAACAAAATACTTTGCGGACAAAGAGGTATACAAGCGGTTCTCCCGTGTCGAACAGTCCATGACACCAAATTGATAACTGCCTTTACAGAGATCTATGCCATTGTTCAACTCAACCATTATCCCTTTTTGCAATGCCGCAAAAGTAAAACCTGCAACTTGAAACCAACGCCGGCTCTCTGCCTTGCTTTCGTCCTTATAATTATATTGCTCTGTGTCTGCCCGGTAGTACTCGTCGATAGCATATTCGTAAAGATTGAATTTCAACCGAGGGGTTAACTGTAAATGGAGGTTCACCCCTCCATCCGTCGTATTGAAACGCTTCAGAAAATCCGTATTAGCATTATTCAGCCATAGGTATGGAGCTGAAAATTGGTGATTGGCATATAACTGCAGGAAATTTTTATCCGATATCTTTTTACTGATCAGGACACCGGCATTCGCAAGCGATAAAGACAATTTCAAATCATTACGAGTGATGTGTCCAGGCGTTTCAATCTCTATCGCACCTGCAATCGAATTTCCTATTGTCAACGGAGGATTACCCGCATAAACTTTCATCTGTCCGATAAGTTCAGTATTGAAAACAGAAAAATTCCCGATACCGTTTAATTGAGTATTGCGTACCGGCTTCCAGACAGGCACCCCATTCAGCACCACAACGGAATGGTTGCCCGAAGATCCCCGTAATTCCGCATTCGCACTTTCCGATACGTTGGTTGATGCCGCCATCATAGAAACTGCTTTCAAAGGATCGGCACCTGAAGCAGGAGAAAGATAAATATCGATACTCTCCAAACGTTCGACGGCAAAATCCTCCGATATACTAGACCCCATGACGGTAACATCGTCAAGTTGAATGCTGGATTCCTGCAAAACAATATAAATTTTATTCCGGTCAGTTAACGCAGAAATAGGAATTTGCCGGGTACGGAATCCGATAAATGACACTTGTAAAACATCGGTTTGCAGAATGTGAGCAGAGATTTCAAAAGTACCGTTTATATTACAAGTAGTCGCCGCAACCCGCGTACTGTCACGCATAAGCATCACAACAGCTCCAGCCAAAGGTGTTCCGTCACCGTCTTGCACAGTGCCATGTATATAAGCATTTTGCGCAAACAAACCAACGGGAATAATCAATACGAACACCAACATCAAATAAAGTTTATCCCTAACAGAAATGTAAACATGGAGTGCTATCCTTTCCCTTATAAACCTACGAACCTTGGAATAGCTATTTTTACATTTCTGATTATGCCTTATTAAACCGGATATATCGACAAATTCTATAACTGTCATGAACGGCTCCATTACATAGGATAATACTCTATAATTAATAACCGATACGCTCGAATCTTTTATCATCCGGAAATTTATTCCGGGCATCCTGTTTCAATTTTTCAAAAAGTTCCTGATCCCCATCATTCTTCCGGTTTTTGTAATAGGATAACAAGAAATAAAAAGCATCTTCTTTCCCCCAGGTAGGATCGAATTCATTTTCTGAAGTACGGTCAGGAAGAGCTATTGCTTTTTTGAAATACGCTTCACATTTACTTTTTCCACCATAAAGCTCCGGTGTGTAATAATTATTTATCCCCAAAACCAAATATGCACGCAAATTATCACCATCCAATTCAATAGCTTTCTGCGCCATCGCTTTAGCTTGATTACTCCATTTAATAGTCGCCAACCATCCTGAAAAATTTATTTGATAATTTTTTAACATACCTAACAGAGCATAATCTTCAGTTGTTTTCCCTTTTGTAGATTCCAGTATCTCAATAGCCTTTTCCGTAAATTTTTCAGCGTCTTCCTCTTTTTTCAATACCCTAGAAAGTATAGCACATTTATAATAAGCATAAGCTTCCCAATAGGATAAATAACGATTATTACCCTTAGTATTATAATTTCTCAATTCCCGTACAATCTTTCCTATAGAGTCAATTTTTACTGCATTTACATTTGAATCGATACGATGCTGGAAATCTTGTGCCGAAACCAAATTTACAAGGAAAGACAGAAATAAAATAAAAATAGATTTCATGATTAATTGTTTTATAATAAACATCAGATTTCCATCCGACAGTTCGTTTCAGTTATAGATAAAACGAACTTATCTCTATTTTGTATGACAAGAATTCAATATTTTTATAAAAATAATGAGCACAACGCCTAAAAAGAGTCGGTCAATTCGATTTTCAACATAAATCAAGATTTCCCTTTCCTGGTAATATGAAAGTGGAAATAAAATAATACCAAAGCATTAAAGTCATCCGAAAGTAGTTCGCGTAATTTTTTATATCCACGGAAAATCTGGGTTT
>CAZMAE010000027.1:0-8626 GCA_964564205.1 uncultured Odoribacter sp.
CCAGTTATTGGGTGTAAATGATTATATTTGCGACATGAGAAACGAACAATATCTTATACAAGAAATCAAAGCTGGAAATACACGGGCCTTTGCACAGGTTTTCCAGCATTATTATAAAGATATCGTCTTGTTTGCCGCCAGCTGGTTACCTAAAAAAGAAGAGGCATGCGAAGATATTGTTCAGGAAGTCTTTGTCAATATTTGGGACAACCGGAACAAATTACCGGAACTTGACTCTCTGAAATCCTATTTACTCAAAGCAGTGCAAAACCGTTGTCTCAATTACCTGAGACATATGCAGATAAAAAGCAAATATTTGGAACTGAATTCATTGACAACAGCACAGATGAGCCGCGAAACGGAAGAATATATCCTATATTCCGAACTGAAGCATCAATTACAAAATACACTTATCCATCTGTCGCCCCTGCAACGCCAATGTTTCGAAATGAACCGTCTTAAAGGCCTGAAGCAAGCTCAAATTGCCGAAGAACTTGGCATACCGCTCCGCACGGTAGAACAAAAAATAGCCGAGGCACTAAAAATACTGAAAAAGCATCTCAAAGAATATTATTTATTAATTTCACTGCTATTATTTCACTAATCACGGCATTCAGCTTCTCTATATTTGACCAGCAGGAAGGGAATTCATGTTTCTATATCCAGCAGTTTCTCCAATTTTTTTAATTTTTTTTGCGGTTTTTCGATTTTGATGTGTATTATATACAAATGCGATGATATGAATCCCAAAATTGATAAATTGATCATACGATACCTAGAAGACCAAGCCTCCTCTACGGATATAAAGCGCCTAAACGAATGGTTATCCGAAGATGACAATAACATCCGCTATTTTTTCCGCTGTAAAAATCTGCATGATAATTGTCATCCGGGAATTCCTCCGAAAAATATTGACGTACAAAAAGCTTTACGCAAAGTTATGCCTGACGTCAACTGTCGAAAGATCCCGAACCGTTACTGGTATATCGCAGCGTCCATAGTACTACTTTTAGGAATCCCGGCCTTATTGTTTTTCTCCCGGCAGCAGGTAACCGATCCGTTCATACCCCATTCGGAGCATCAGCCTGCTTTAATATCTCCGGGTATTACCCTGACACTCTCCAACGGTCAAACCATCGATCTTGAAGAACAAGACATACATCAAATCACCTCTTCCGGTAACATCGTCGCTGAGATCACCGATCATTCGGTAAAATATCCGCTCCACGACAGCATACCGGAGGAATTGGTATATCATACGTTAAACGTACCCCAAGGCAAAACTTATTCTCTGATTTTAAGCGACAACACTAAAATGTGGGTCAATGCAGCGACACAAGTCAGCTATCCGGTCCAATTCGCTGCCGACAAACGCCAGATATCCGTTCAGGGGGAAATTTATCTTGAAGTCGCCCATCATCCGAAAGCTCCGTTCTCGATAAAAATGCCCCAATACGAAATCATTGTCTTAGGTACCTCTTTCAACGTTAAGTCCTATCCGCAAGAACAACAACAAATCACCCTAGTAAGCGGCAAGGTAAAAATCATTTCAGGAAAAAACGATCACCAGACAATCGTATTATCTCCGGGAGAACAGGCCATATTAAACGATTCTGACGAAAATATCATCATTCGAAAAGTAAACCCGGACATCTATTGCAGCTGGCACAAAGGCAAAATGATATTTCAGAATAATTCGTTGGAGGAAATCCTGCGTATACTGGCACGACACTATGATATGGACATCGTCTGGACAGACAAATCCCTGCAAAAAATATCCTTCTCCGGCGAAATGTCCGCAGGTAACTCCATTGAAACACAATTGAAGATCATCGCCCATACCGGCAAAGTCAAATTTTCAGTAAACGGGAAACAAATTATGGTAGAGAAAAACAAATAATAAAAGAAGGGGCGAAAAGTGGTGACGCACTTTCCACCCCGGAATCTATATTTTAACAAAAAAGCAAATTTATGAAAAAAATCAAAGGTAAGCTCCCTCCCAGGAGTGAAAAATCTGAAAAAGCCGGACGGAAGTTTCAGATAAGAAGTGCAGCAGCATTCTCCCTGCTTTTTCTTTGCGGACTAATCATGCCGTCTATCGGACAAACGCTAAGCAAACGGGTCACATTAAACCTGCAAAATGCAAAGATGGAAGAATTCATCCGACAGGTAAAACAACAAACCGGATTTACTTTTTTCTATCACGACAAATCCATTTCCGAACTGGAACCTGTTACTATTCAAAAAAAGGATGCGCCGTTGGAAGAAGTGCTTCAGGATCTGCTGAAAACGAAAGGATACAATTTCACCATCGAAGGAACAACTATCACTCTCTCGAAAACTCAGGAAAACAACGGACAAAAAATCCATGGGACTGTGCAGGATGAAAACGGGAATCCGTTACCCGGCGTAACCATCCGTCTGTCGGGTACCTCCATCGGTACAACTTCAGACTCAGAGGGGAAATTCAGTCTAACGCTTCCTCAGTCGGGATCTGTTACCCTGCTTGCCTCTTTCATAGGAATGAAAGATGTCTCGCTAAAAGCGATTCCCGGGAAAATAATTCACATCCAAATGCAAGAAAGTCAGAATGAATTGGAAGAAGTGGTCGTAAACGGTTTATTCACCCAAAACAGGAACAGTTACACGGGATCTGTAACTTCCGTCAAGGGAGAGGAATTGCTGATGGTATCCAAGACCAACATGTTCAAGGCGTTAAATATGTTGGTGCCCGGTATGCGAATCGTTGAAAATAATGAGGCAGGATCCAATCCGAACGTAGTGCCGGAAATTATTCTCCGGGGAATGAATTCTATCAGCAGCAATGAAATGGAAACCGGATTAAACCGGCCGTTGATCATCTTGGACGGAGTGGAAATCTCACTGGAGCAATTGTACGACATCGACATGTTCGAAATCGACCGAATCGATGTGCTGAAAGATGCTTCGGCCACGGCCATCTACGGGGAGAAGGCAGCTAACGGAGTAATCGTTGTTGCTCGTAAACGCGTCACCAACAGCAAATTGAGAGTTCGTTACAATTTTGTCCCGGATATCGGTTTTCCGGATGTCTCTTCTTTTAATCTTTGTTCCCCAATGGAAAAACTGGAATTGGAACGTCGTTTCGGTAAATATCCTGCTTCGGGCGAGAAAGATGAGGAGTATAATGAAAAATACAAGCGCATCACCTCAGGGGTGGATACGGATTGGAAATCCATCCCGTTGAGAAATTCGTGGTCTCACAGCCATTCGTTGAGCATTACCGGGCGCGGAAGTGGGATGGATTATAGCATTACGGCCCGTTATGCAGATGTCCGGGGAGTGATGAAAGAGGACTACAGACGTAATCTGGGAGTAAATTTCTATTTCTCGTACAAATTAGGCAACAGCCTGAATATCAGTTATCGCTCCGATTTCAGTAAACTAAACTCGAAAGATTCTCCCTATGGAAATTTCGGTTCGTGGGTCAGATTGAATCCTTACGATGCACCTAAAGATAAGGATGGCAACTGGGTAAAGAAGTTGTCTTATAATATGGACAATCCTCTTTACAATTCAACGTTAGGCAGTTTCAGTAAAGGAGAGAGTAAAAATTTTACCCACAACCTGAATGTAAGATGGGATATTATAAAAGGATTCTATTTCACGGGGAGTGCCAGTTGTTCGTTGTCAGACAGTCAGTCGGACAAATTCCTCTCTCCTGATGACAGCTCTTTTAGCGTGATAGAATTGGAACAATCGGAAAAAGGAAGTTACGAGGTGAACAATAGCAAATCGACCAGTTGGCAGCTTCAGGGAACGTTGAATTACAGTTTGGCGTTGGATGAGGACGGGACTTTATTGAGCGTGCATGCAGGAGGGAGTGCCTCACAAAGTGAATCAAGCAATTCCGCTTTTAGTGGTGTCGGTTTTTCCAAAGACCGTTTGAATGATTTGAATTTTGCCCAAACTTACCCGAAAGATGGAAAACCTTCAGGGGGAAGGGGATATAGTGCGTCAGTCGCCCTATATGCAAATGCCAATTTCATTTTTAAGAACCGGTATTTTGTGGATGGATCCTGGCGGACTTCCGGTAATTCCGTGTTAGGAAAAGATAGACGTTGGGCTCCTTATTGGTCGGCCGGTATCGGTTGGAATATGCACAACGAGGAATTTATCGCCGCTTTGGGCTGGTTCACGACCTTGCGTTTGAGAGGAAGCTTGGGATATGTGGGAAGCGGTAATTTCGGAGGAGTACCGAGTGAGACCATTTATACTTACGGGGATGCATACGATGGTTATGTAGGGGCAACACCTGCAGCAATAGGTAATCCCGACTTGAAATCGCAACGGACGTTGAAATGGAATGGAGGGATCAGTATGAGTTTGTTCGACGGGCGTTTTGATCTTAATTTTGATGTTTACAAGGAAAAATCAAAAGATTTGCTGATGTCGATTTCCCTGCCGCCTTCCATTGGTTATTCCAGTGCCTCTTATAACTTGGGTGAGAGTTCAAATCACGGGTACGAACTTGCAGTTGTCGGCCAGATCATCAGGACTCAGGACTGGGGATGGTCTGTTTCTGCCAACACAAGTCATACAGTGAACAAGATTCTCAAAATCAGTAATGCCTTGAAAAATCAAAATGAGGAAAATATGGTGGATCGGGGTATTGCTCCGAAAATCCTGTTGCAGGAAGGCGAATCGGCTTCTGCTCTTTATGTCGTGCGGTCGGCCGGAATCGATCCCGTGTCGGGAAAAGAGATCTTTATCAAAAAAGACGGCAGGTACACATTTTATTATGATCCGCAGGATAAAGTAGCGGTGGGTAACACGTTGCCTAAATTGCAAGGAGCCCTTTCAACTGCGATCCGCTGGAAAAATCTTTCCGTTTATGCCGGATTCACCTATACGTTAGGTGCCGACATCTACAATACAACCCGGGTCAACAAGATCGAAAATATCAACGTGGAGCAAAATGTGGATCGCCGGGCCTACACGGAACGGTGGAACGCCGTGAACGATCACGTGTTGTATCTCAAACCGGGAGAAACCAGTGCGGCTTATCACTCGGAGCGTTTCGTGGAAAAGAGAAACGAATTGTATTTCTCCACGCTGAACATCACGTATGACTTGGCGGGAGATTGGTTGAAGAAAATCGGATTGAAACGTTTGGCTTTGGGCGTAGGATTCAGTGATATAGCTCGTTTGAGCACGGTGAAATTCGAACGAGGAACTTCTTATCCTTATATGAGAGGATACAATTTTACGATTAGTCCGACCTTTTAAAAAATGAAATTATGAAGAGATTTATTATATTGCTATTTACGGGTTTTTTATTGGGAAGTTGCGATGATTTCCTGACGCCGAAAGATAAATCGCAAGTATTGGAAGGAACCCTGTTTACCGACCGGGAAGGTGTGGAAGATGCCTTGTACGGAATATACACTTCGTTGGCGAGAGCTGATTTGTATGGGATCGCAATTCCTCAATACATGGACGTGCTGGCACAATTCTACAAACCCTATTCATCAGCCGGTGCGACAGATTATATGCTACAGTATAAGCACGAGACGGATGCGACGAGAGATTGTTACAACAAGATTTGGAAGGGGTTATATAAGGCTATCAGTGATATCAACAATTTCTTGGATCATCTGGAGGCGTGGGATGGATCAAAATTAACTCTAATGGACATCTATCGCGGCGAGGCATTGGGCTTGCGCGCTTATTTGCATTTCGACCTGCTGCGGATGTTCGCTCCGATCGGGTTGCAAGAGAGAGGCATCCCGTATGTCACCCGGTTCGGGCTTTCGGTCACCTCTTTTTCCACGGTGGAAGAGTGTTACGATAAAATCATCGAGGATTTGACTGAAGCGGAAAGCTTATTGAAAGATGACGAGACGAACCTGACGCTACCCCGCGTACGTCGTCATGATTTTGTAATGTTGAAAAACCGGGAATTGCATTTCAATCTATACGCCGTGAAGGCGACATTGGCTCGTGTTTATTGGTCACGGAACAAACCGGGCGATTTGGAAAAGGCCGGACAGTATGCAAAAGAAGTGATAGAATCCGGTAAATTCCCCTTAGCCGATATGCTGGATGTAACCCACATGGTGGCGGGAATCGTGGCAGAGACCGAAGGAATCTGGGGATTGTCGAATACGAAACTGTTTTCTTCCATGAAGTCGTATTACACGGGAAATGGAATCTCGGCTTTAGAACCTTACACTGGTTGCAAAGAGTTCTATGTCTCTGAGAACGGGCAGGATTATCGGTCGAATTGGTTTGACCGGGCAGAGGGGAACACCTCATTGTGTTGTCTGAAGGTGCTCGATGCGGAAGAATTGGGCAATGTGCAGGCATTAAGTGGTTTGCAGGGAGTCAATCAGATTCGTGTAGCCGAAATGTACCTGATTGCGGCCGAGGCAAACCTGGGGAAAAATGCGGGTGTTGCCAGAGGGTATTTGGATGATCTGGCAAGATCGAGAGGATTGGTGAAATTCGAAACCACAAGTGAACAATTGACGTTGGACGATATCGATAAAGAGTGGAGGAAAGAGTTGGTACAAGAGGGACAGGTGTGGTTTATGATGAAACATCGCCACTATCCGGAAGTTGAAAATGTCTACGGTAACGTGATCACGATGACGGAAGAGATGTGGCAAATTTTAATTCCGGTAGATGAAATGGATTTCAGAGATGAATCAACGCTGTAATTTAATAAATGATTATTCATGAAAAAGATTGATATGAACGTTGGACAATTTGCAAGATTCATGATGATCTTGCTGGTAGGCAGTTGGCTGTGGAGCTCCTGTCATCACGACTACTTGATATATGACAAGGAAAATAAAGACGGGATATTTTATTTCGGGGTGGAAAGTGATTCCAGTATGGTGCCGGGAACGGGTAAAGCCGAATGGTGTCTGGGAGAAATCCGGGTGGATATACTCGGTTTCGTTGCGGATCGGGATCGCTCGTTCAAAGTGTCGGTGGTGGATTCGTTGACAACGATTCCGGCAACGGAATATCGCATAGACTCTTGTTATATTCCTGCAAATGAAAGTTATGGTTTGATTAGCATCCATTTTTCCCGCAACGAAGAGAGAAGGAATCTCGGATTAATGCTGGAAGAGAACGAGAATTTCCGTCCCGTCATGAACCGTCAGGTGAGGTTTGTACTGATTGGCAGTGAGTTATCTGAACCTAGTTGGTGGACTTACTCCGGCGGGATATTCGGCACTTGGTCTCCGCGGATGGAAGAGCTGTTGGTCGAATTCTACAAAAAGATAGAAGAATCGGAACCTTACGTATGGTCAACATTCTTTTTCCCGTATATGGGGGCTGAGTTGGATAATGTTTATAGTAACGTTTATTCTACATGGTGGGGCGGAAGATGGAATTCTCCTTACAAAGAGTTGATGACCAAGTACGTAATCCGTCCGTGGTACGATTACATGGAAGCGCATCCGGAAGAAGGAGAAAACACGATTCCTAATCCATATAATTAAATCGAAAGGTTATGAAAAAGAATAGATATGTATTGTTTGGCTTGTTTGTCCTGTTGACGGGAATGGTTTCATGTATTCATGACGACACGACAGGCTTTGAGAAAGAGATTTCGGAGATCAAAATTTCTAAAATACAGGGGGAAGATATTACGGAAAGCGGAACGGCTTATGTCGATCTGTTGATGCCGACAAAGATGGAACCTGTTGTGGAACAATCCCTGGAAGGTTACGAATTATCCTATGAATGGAAAGCCGGGCTGATTACCAGCGAGGAAAACGGACAGGTGGTATACGATTCTCTGGGTTTGCTATCCGAGGAGCGTGTATTGGATTATGCTTTCAAGAAAGTGGGCACCTATTGGTTGCGTTTGCGGGTATACAACGAATTCGGGAGCACGTTCCATTACATGAAAGTGTTCGTGCGGGCCGGGATGGAAGAGGGGTTATGCGTGTTGAGTGAAGACGAAGCCGGGAAAGGGAGAATCTCTTTCCTGAAAACACGGGGAGAAGAGGAGGTGTTGTCCAAAGAGGCGAAGGATGTCGATACGGAGGCTTGGAGCAGGATAAACTACGATTACGATCTGGTCTCTCTTCAAGATATGATTGTGACACCGTCTTCGGTATTATTGGCCACGAAAGATCAGCAAACCGTTTATGAATTGGATAACAACACGCTGGAAGTTTTGCGACGCCTGCCGATCTCTTTGCTCATAGACTGGGTTAAACCCGTCAGTATGGGAATGGGCGGATCCAATGTATATGTGTTGTCCGACAATGGAAAATTAGCCATGATTAACATGGCGCAGCAGGGATTGGCCGTGGAGAAAACGCTGGAAGCGGATGACAAATTTACAAAGATGCTGCCATACACCATAAAACTGGATCATTCACCTTTAGCACTTTGCGTAGATGTGAACAAGGGAAAAGTCGCGTATTTCGGCGGTTTTATGGGAGATGCAAGTATTGTTTTGACCGATCAACAGATTGTCAACTGCGGTGGTACGAGTGATGGCTATTTATATGCCGTGACTACAGCGAAAGATGATCCGTTGAAAGTGACGGTAACTTCTTATCAGGAAGACTCGTGGGGAAGTTGGTTTATGGGATTTAAAAAGCGTGCTGTTTCCGAA
>CAZMAE010000028.1:0-7692 GCA_964564205.1 uncultured Odoribacter sp.
GAAAAGGAAATCAGAAATTTTTCTCTGACGCTTTATCATTTTACTAATTTCGGCGCAAGTCCTGAGGTTCAGATTTATACGATTCCTGCGGGGGTGTTTGCTTTTTATGCTTATACGCAAAGAGGAGAGTTTAAAGAGGAATGGAACCGTTTTGTGGAAAATTATTACCAGAGTGCTGAATATAAAGGAGCGAACTACAATCAGGTCACGCGGCAGATTGATTTTGAGAAAAAGAGTGAGAAAGTAAGTATTGAAAGTGAAGTTTATCAGAACTGGCAGAATCTGGTTTATCATTATTTGTTGGAAGGGAAGTCGATTTTGTGTTTTATGCGGACGTGGAGCGAGCAGCATGCTTTGAATTTGAAAATAGTGGAAAAATATTTAATCGGAATTAGACATATGAAACAGGAAGCACAGAAAAAAATACTTGAATTGGCAGATCTTATGGTAGAATTTGAAGGAGAGCATAAGATTGGAAAGTGTATTCAGGAAATTAAAAATGCCAAATCTTCATCGGGATTGACACGGATATTGATTAATAAGGTGTTAGCGAAGAATTTGGAAATGAAGTATCCGACAGTTTTGACGGTGCAGGAGTATTGTGAGTATCTTTTTCCGGAAGAAGTTTTCTGGCGGGATGTACGGGATATTTTCCTGATAGGCATTTATCAGAAGCTCCATGAAAAAGAGATTTATTTGGATGCAGCTGAAACGGAGACAGCAAATGAAGAAGAAACAGAAGATATTAACGAATAAACCGATAGCTATGAAAAATTTGAAAACACAAGGATTTGTTCTTTTAGATGTGGATGTGGTGGCATTGAATAATGTCGGGAAAAGTAACAGCACATTAAACGATAACGGAGTAGCGACAAAAACCATTCTGAAAAACGGGCGGACGTATGTATATGTTTCAGGTCAGGCATGGCGCTATTGGTGGCGGGAAGCTTTGCAGAAAAATTGCGGGTGGAAATTATCGCCTGTTGTCCGTGAATCGAAGATTGCTTATACGAATGCCAATCCGATAGCGTATGCTGATGACGATGTGTTCGGATATATGCGTGCAGCTACGGAAATAGTGAAAAATGAGAAAGGAAAAGAGAAAAAGGAAAATATAACCGTAACCCGGGTGTCTCCCTTGAAAAATTCGGCCATTGTTTCGGTGGCATCGGTGACGGTGGCTGCGAACTGGTCGAGTATGGCTCGTCAGGAAGGGGATTCCGTGCCTTATACCAAGCAAGAATATTGTGCAGTGATGAAGGGGATGTTCAGTTTAGATTTGAATATGATCGGTACTTTTTCCAATTATAATAAAACCGGTTATATGAATCTTTCCGAAATGTTGAGGAAAGAAGCTTTGGATAAAGGGGCAACGGAAACAGACGATCCTTTTGTATATAATCAGAAGTTGATACGCTTGAATCGGGAGGTTCGGGTGCAGCGTGCCGTAGATACGGTAAAGGCATTGAAATATATATCCGGCGGAGCCATGCAGACCGATAATATGGGGGATGTGACGCCTAAATTTATCATTCTGGCAACGACGAATACCGGAAATCATCCTTTCTCCCATGTGGCGACGGCGACAGGCGGATATGATAAAACGGCACAGCTGAATATAGCGGGTATAGAAGAAGTGATTGAAGAGTACCGGGATACGTTTGTCGGGAAAATCTTTATCGGCAAGCGGTCCGGTTTCTGGGACGAAGAAAACGAGTCGTTGAAGGCTTTGGCTGATAAATATAAGAATCTGGTGGTTTTCGGAGCTGTAAACGAAATGATCGATGCTTATGGTGAACAGGTAAAAAAACAAATGGACGAATGAAATTTTACCGGATAAAAATCAGTTCCTGGACGGCCAGTTTTCGTTATCCTAATATTTTATCGGGGTTTCAGCCTACGCTTGATGTTCCCCCTTTGAGCACCGTGCTGGGCTTTGTCAATGCCTGTGCAGGCAGATATCTGGATTACAAATCCCGGAAAATAGGCTATTATTTTGAATATGGGGCGAAGGAGGTGGATTTGGAGACCATTTATCAGATTGAACGGAGCGAAAAGAATACGCCTAAAAATGAGGTGAAATCGAATATTATCCGGCGGGAGTTTTTGTACGACTGTCGTTTGTATTTGTATTTGCAGGATGAAGAGCTGGTTCGTTATTTGAAGATGCCCTATTTCCCGTTGTTATTGGGACGGAGTTGCGATTTGGCTACGGTTGACCGGATAGAGGAAGTGGATTTGGAAGAGGTGAATGGGGCGGACCGGATTCGGGGGCAATTGGTTCCTTTCCGGGGGAACTTTTTGCCCGGAATGATTCAGGCTTTGCCTCAGTATTTTACGGATGAGATTCCGCGCCGAAATTTGGGAACGATGCCTTATACGGTGATTTCCTGTATGTCCGGAAGCGGGGCAACTCATTTGAAGGCATACAGGGATGTGGTAGAGGGACAGAAAACCGATATTTACATACATGAGCTGACTTTACAGAATGAAGAAATCTGATTTTCCGTTTCTTGCCAAATCCGATCCGGCAATTACGGCAGGTGAGCATGTGGCGGATTGTTTGCGTATTCTGGAGCAATTGAAAACAGACGTTCCTGCCCTGCCTTTGGCGGACCGGGAACGTTTCTGGAAATTGTTGCGTGTGGCAGTCGTGGTACATGATGCAGGAAAAGCACATGCCGGTTTTCAGGCTTTGTTGCAAGGGATGAAAAATACCTGGCACAGGCAAAGGCATGAGTTGTTTTCATTGTGTTTTGTCGATGGATTGCTGTTGACAGAGGAAGAAAAAGCTTTGGTTGCTTTTGCCATTGCCGGTCATCATAAGTCGTTGGATGAACTGTCGGATTTTGTGGGAAAGAACTATAAATCGGAGGAGACGAACGATTTATGGGAAATTTATGAAGAAGATAAACCGGAATTTCAGGAGGAATGCCGGAAGGTAAATACCGAAGCCGTTGCGGATTTATTAAGGTCCTATTCTCTGGAGTGGGAGGAAAAGTGGATGGAAGTTGCTATTGAAGAACGAATCCGGACACTCAGACATTGGAAAGTAGCGGCAGAGGAGGCGGTGTTTTGGGAAAGGCTGTTGTTGGTCGGGGCTTTGAAGCAATGTGACCATCTGGCATCTGCGGCAATAAGGACGTTGGGAACATTGGATTTGAAAGATTTTGAATTTCTCTTCCGCTATGCCTGGTATGAGCATCAACAGAAAGCTTCCGGTTGTGTGGAAAATGTTATTCTGACAGCTCCCACTGGTTCCGGGAAGACGGAAACGGCTTTGTTGTGGTTGCGCAAACAATTGGAGGAAAAGGGGCAAGGACGAGTGTTTTATGTGCTGCCTTTTACGGCCTCGATCAATGCGATGTATGAGCGTTTGAACCGGGATTTAGGAGCGGGAAAGGCGGGTATGTTGCACGGGAAACTAGCACAGTATCTTGAATACCGTATGGAAGAAGATGATAATGTGGTGGGGGAAGCGGAGAAAAAGCAGTTGCTGGAGGATTTTAAATCTATGGTAACTCCGCTGAAGGTGGTGACTCCTTTTCAATTGCTGAAATCTCTTTTCGGATTAAAAGGGTTTGAAAAAGGAATGTTTGAGTGGTGTGGCTGTTATCTGATTTTTGATGAGATTCACGCTTATGATCCGAAGGTATTTGCCCAGATTATCGTATTGTTGAAGTTTATGCTCCGCTATATGAATGCCAGTGTCCATATTATGACGGCTACCTTGCCCCGTTTTATGCGACAGGAGTTGGAACAGGTGGTGGGCCAATGTATGCAGATTACGGCGTCTCTGGATTTGTACGAAAAATTTCAGCGACATAGGGTGGTGATAAAGCCGGGGAAACTGACTGATTCGTTGGAAGAAATACAAAATACCTTGGATGAGGGAAAGCAGGTATTGGTGGTGTGTAATACTGTTGCTATAGCACAACAGGTATATTCCCGTTTAAAGGCCGGGCGGAAAGTCTTGCTGCATGGGGCTTTTAATGCTCAGGACCGTTACCGTCATGAAAAGACGCTGAGAGAAGGGCAGGTAAACCTTTTGGTTGGAACCCAGGCTATCGAGGTTAGTCTGGATATTGATTACGATTGTATCTATACAGAACCGGCCCCCTTAGATGCTTTGATCCAGCGTTTCGGACGGGTGAACCGGAAACGGAAGAAAGGAATATGCGATTGTTTTGTTTTTGAGGAAAGAAATGAGAAGGATCGTTTTATTTATACTGATGCGGATGTCATTGGACGTACATTGGCCGTATTGAAGCGTATGGAACAGGAAAAAGCAGGGATAATTCCGGAAATATACTGGCAAGAGGCGATGGATGAGGTGTATCCGGCATGGAGCCCGGGGGCTAAAGAGGAATATGAGCAGACGCTGACATATCTGGAGTACGAAGTATTCCATCATTTATCTCCCTTAAACTATTCGGAACGGCGGGAGGAAGATTTTAGAAAGCAGTTTACAGGAGTTCAGGTGCTTCCGGTACGTTTGAAAGAAGAATACCTGCAATTTCTGAATACCCGGCAATTTGTAAAGGCCGGGAGTTTATTGGTGAATTTGAATGAGAAGCGTTTTGCTGGTTTGGTAAAAAGTCAGCAAATCACTAAGGAAAGGTTTGTTTTTGAAACCGGAGAGAACGATGCTTTATCCGATAAAAGTATATACGTGATTCACCGGAAATATACCGGAGAATTGGGATTATTGATAGAGGAGGAGGAAACTGAGGAGGGATGTTTTTTATAATTAAAGTGAATAGGATGGTAACGGCGACTCATATTAATTATTATCACGTTTGTCAACGGAAGTTGTGGTTGTTCGGGAATGGAATCAATATGGAGCATACCTCGGATTTGGTGACGGAGGGGAAGTTGGTGCATGAAACGTCGTATCCGAATCGGGCGGCGCGGTATGAGGAGGTGCGGATCGGTGGTTCGGTGATTGACTTTTATGACCCGCGGGAAAAGGTAGTGCATGAGATTAAGAAATCTTCGGCGAAGGAGGAGGCGCATATCTGGCAGGTGAAGTATTATCTGCTCTTGTTCGAGCGGGAAGGAATCGACGGTGTGACCGGTTTGCTGGAATACCCGTTGTTGCGGGAGACGATGCGGGTGGAATTGGAGGAAGGCGACCGGGAAAGGCTGTGTGGGATGGAAGCGGAGATCCGGCAGCTTGTTGAAGCAGAGGTTTGTCCGCCCCGTTTGCCGAAAGGGAAATGCGGTGCGTGTTCCTATTTTGAATTTTGCTATGCGGGGGAAATGGAATAAATGGTTGTACAATGAGTGATATCAAACTTTTTAATCAGAGACAGATTCGTTCCGTATGGAATGAAGAGGAGGAACAATGGTATTTTTCGGTGCAGGATGTCGTGGAAATTTTGACCGATAGTACGGATGTCAAGCAGTATATCAAGCGTTTGCGACAACGGGATGCCGTTTTGAACTTTAACTGGGGTACAATTTGTACCCCGGTTGAAATGATTGCTGCAGATGGGAAAAAGAGGAAAATACAGGCTGCCAATGTAAAGGGATTATTGCGAATTATTCAGTCTGTTCCCTCCCCGAAAGCGGAGCCGTTTAAGCAATGGTTGGCGCAAGTGGGATATGAACGACTTTTGGAAATAGAGAATCCCGAGTTGGCCCAAGAGCGGATGAAGGCTTTGTATGAACAGAAGGGGTATCCTAAAGAATGGATCGATAAACGTATCCGGGGCATAGCGATCCGTCAGAATTTAACGGACGAATGGAAAGAGCGCGGTATAGAGAAGGAACGGGATTATGCGATCCTGACAGCAGAAATTTCAAAAGCTACGTTTGGCCTTACTCCATCGGAGTATAAAAAATTGAAAGGTTTGGAAAAGAAAAATCAGAATCTACGGGATCACATGACCGATCTGGAATTGATTTTTACTATGCTGGGTGAGAAAGTGACAACGGAGATATCAAAGAATGAAAAGCCGGATACTTTTGAGGATAACCGGAATGTGGCCAGGCGAGGAGGTAAGGTGGCTGGAAATGCCCGGAAAGAAACGGAGAAAGAGTTGGGCAGGAGTGTAGTGTCTTCACAAAACTTTTTAGAAAATGCAGGAATTGATTCGGAAGATGCTGAAGACGAAAAGAAAAGTATTGAACCATGAAAAGGACTTACTATTTATTTAATCCCGGACGATTGAGCCGGAAGGATAATACCCTGAAATTTACGCCGGTGGACGAGGAGGGACGGGAAGGGCAGCCGCGTTATATACCGATTGAAACGGTGGATAATCTGTTTATATTCGGAAGCCTGGATGCAAACAGTACGATGTATAACTTTTTAGGGAAGAATCAGGTCGCGGTACATTTTTTTGATTATTACGAACATTATACCGGTTCGTTTATGCCTAAGGATTACCTGCTGTCCGGAAAGATGCAGATCGCTCAGATGAAGCATCACATCCGGCGGGAAAAACGGATGGCGATTGCCCGTCGGTTTATTGATGGTGCTGCATTTAATATGCTGAAAAATTTGCGGTATTACACGAACCGGGGGAAGGATACGAAGCAACAAATCGAACGGATAGAGTCGTATGTGCCGTTAATTGCTACAGCGACCGATGTACCGATGCTGATGGGGATAGAGGGGAATATCCGGCAGACTTATTATGAGGCATTCGATACGATTATTGACGGTTTTTCCATGGGCAACCGGACAAAGATGCCGCCTTCGAATGAGGTGAATGCGATGATTTCGTTTGCCAATAGCATGTGTTATTCGCTGTGTTTAGATGCTATTTACCATACACAACTGAATCCGACGATTAGTTTTTTGCACGAGCCGGGGGAACGGCGGTATTCATTGGCGTTGGATATTGCCGAGATTTTTAAGCCTATTTTGGCAGACCGGCTGATATTTTCGATGTTCAACCGGAAGCAATTGCGGGAGTCGGATTTTGACCAGCATCTGAATCGCTGTTTGTTAAAACCTTCTGCAATGAAAAAGGTGGCTCAAGAATGGGAAGAACGGACAAAAGAGACGATAAAACACCGGAAATTGGGGCGGAGTGTAAGTTATAAGCACTTGATTAAACTGGAATGTTATAAGTTGACGAAGCATTTGTTGGGTATAGAGGAGTATAAACCTTTAAAAATGTGGTGGTAATGTATGTGATTTTAGTATATGACGTGGATCAGAAGCGGACTGCGAAGATGTTGAAATTGTGCCGGCGGTATCTTTCCTGGATACAGAATAGTGTTTTCGAAGGAGAAATTTCAGAAGTGCAGTTAAAGCAGTTGGCTGCTGAGGCTAAAAATATGATGGAAGAGAAGGATAGTTTGATTTTCTTTAAAAGCCGGGATGAAAAATGGCTGGAAAAAGAGATTATCGGCGATGAGAGGGCGAGTGTTTCTAATTTTTTGTAGCGTCGACCTGCTATGAAAATGGAAAAGAAAGGTAAGATCTGATGAAAGATTATCTCTTAAAGTTCTTTGACATATTGAAAATGAGTGTTTTGTAAAGATCCGTCATAACTGGGTAAAAAACTAAGAATTGAGGGTCGACAGCAATTTGTAGTAAAAAACGAAAATGTTTTGAATATATATGATTCATTTTTAATGTTTTTGTTGTAGTTTTATAACGGCTATTAATCGTACTAGGGTAGAATTGAAACTTGGTTGGTCTTACTACTTATACTGTTCCTTCTACTACTATTA
>CAZMAE010000029.1:0-13371 GCA_964564205.1 uncultured Odoribacter sp.
TCCGTTGTATCAAAGAATAAGCCGGGCCACAGACAAAACTATGAAATTATTCAACTATTTATTGTGGGTTCTATTGTATATCCCGAGTGCTGTTTCAGCCTCGGGATATTGTGCCCGGATACCGTATACGGTATCCGGAGGGAAAATGATGGTTAAAGTTGCGATAAACGGCAAGCCCGGAAATTTCATTTTCGACACAGGAGCTCCTGTATGCCTGACCCATAGCTTCTGTGCCGGTCTGAATCCGGAAATCCTGGGAACAGTAAAAACCCAGGATTCCAACGGCCGGTTAGCCGACCAGCAGGTCGTACAGCTGAATAACTTTCAATTGGGAGGCGTAAGCTTTTTAAATGTACAAGGAGCCGTATTGGAAGAAAAAAATGCGATAGAGCAGTTCGGGGTAGACGGCATTGTCGGGTATACCTTGTTCGGCGATAAAATCGTAGAAATCGACACCCGGAAAAAACAAATCACCATTGCCGGACAGGAAGACTATTTTGATTTGAATCCCGCCGAAGCCATTCCCCTGTTACCGGGATCCCGGACTCCCCTGATCGAGGTGCATCTCACCGGAGAGGCAACCGACACCGTCATGATAGACAGCGGTGACGGAAGCTTTTTCAACCTGTCGGAAAAAACATACCGGCGTTTGCAAGCAGGAAATCACTGGAAACTGTTGAGCCGGGGATACGGCATATTATCGCTGGGGGCCACCGGGCTGGAAAAATCAACCTTGAAATATCGGGTGAGAATCCCGGAATTCAGCGTAGGGAAAGGACTGTTTTCCGATGTTGTCACCCATACGACCTCCGGGTGGAGATCCCGGCTGGGAGCGGAATTTTTCAATTACGGAACAGTCACTATCAATTACCCGAAACAAACATTATATTATCATCCATATAACGAACATCCGAAAAACATGAACCGGAAAGACTGGAATGTCGTGATCACGGTCATGGACAACGAACTGAAAGCAGGTTTCGTATGGGAAAGCATGTGGAAAAAACTGAAAGGAGGTGAAAAAATCGTAGCGGTAAACGGGAAACGCTTCGATCAAGTCGATGCCTGGCAAGCCATGACGACCGATCTGGTCGGATTGCACGGAGAAGAAGCGGAGATTATCGTCATCGATGAAAACGGAAAAGAAAAAAAATTGATCATCAAAAGAGAATAATTCAAACTTTAATCATATCATCAAAAAATCCATGAAAAAAATCGCATTAATTCTAATTCTGATTTTATCCCTGACGATGGCAGGAAGAGCCCAAAGTATGTACGGCGATCAAGTGAAAGCAGACGTGAAAATGAAATACATCTACTCGCTCGAAGAAGCCTTGAAGAAAGCCCGGGAAACCAATAAGCCCATTTTCGTCAATTGCTTCGCCGATTGGGCGGTACCCTGCCATGCCATGAATAAATACGTTTTCAGCGACCAGGCATTCGCCGACTGGGCGGACAAACATTTCGTCAATCTTTTCATTGACATCACCTCACCGGAAGGCAAGCCGTTCGCCAAGAAATACAACACCCTCACACTGGCTCACCACATCGTACTGGATCCGGAAGGCAATCTGATTTACCGCATCGTCGGCGGACACCAGCTGCCTAAATTCCAGGAGATATTAACCAATGCTTTAGATCCGAAGACCACCCTGCCGGGAATGAACCAACGCTACGAAAAAGGTGAACGCAACGTGAAATTTTTACGTGCCTACGCCGATGTTCTGAACCATGCATCGGAACGGGAAAAAGCCAAAGGCGTCATCGATGAGTTATTCGAACGTCTGAACAGTAAACAACTGCCGAAAAAAGAAAACTGGAAATTTTTAATCCAAAAAATCCAAAACAACGAGGACAGTCTGTTTAAAGAAGTCATCTCCCGGAAAGCCGAATTCGTTAAAAACGTCGGACAAGAAGATGTGGACAAATTCATTTCCGGAGTTTATTTTGCCAAATTATTTCCTTACGCCTGCGGCGTGACTCCTTACGATGCCAATCTCATGATGGATTTAGCCTTGGAATTGCATCGCAGCAATCTCCCGGAAAGTAACGGCGTTTTCGCTCTATACAACCTGACCAAATACCGGGGAGAAAAAAAATACGACAAGATGCTGGAAATCATGCGTGCCGGCATTCCGGGATGCCACGAGGAACTGGCCATGAACCTGGATGTGACTCTGGGAGAACTCAAAGGCCTGCCCAATCAGGAACGGGATATGCTGGTTGCCTACCTGAAAGAACGTTCCAAAAATATGAAACGGCCCCCTCTGACTTACTACGAACAGGCCATCTCCAATCTGGAGAACCGGGAAGGAATTCAGTTTCTGGATCTGACTCTCGAAGAAGCCTTGAAAAAAGCGGGCCAGGAAGGGAAAAAAGTGTTCATGGATTGCTACACCGTTTGGTGCGGTCCTTGTAAAATGATGAATAACCAGGTGTTCACGCAAAAAAAACTAGGAGACTATTTCAAGACACATTTTATCGCATTGAAAGTGGATATGGAAAAAGGAGAAGGGGTTACCTTACGTAAAAAATTCAATGTAGAAGCCTTCCCCACCATGTTCGTTCTGGATGCCGAAGGGAATATAGTCGGGAAACTGCGGGGTACACGGGATGCCGATACATTATTAAAAGAACTGAAAGAAATGCTGGGAGAAAAACAGCAATAACCCAGTCCGTCTTTGACCGGTGAAAAAAATTCACCGGTCAAAGATTTACAAACAACATCACCAGCCATAAAGTTACGATTCCTGCCATTATAAAGCATCCGGGCAACAACCTCTCTCCCACCATATAAACCTCATCAGTGAAAGGCAAGCCGATTATCTTCCGGGAATAAATTCACACCGCCGATTCACAAAATCACAGTCTTTTATCCGGTTTCCCGGCAAAATTTTCTTCAAAGCAAAACTGAAAACATAAAGCCATACCATATATATACATGACGTATGAAACACTTTGATGAAATTTCCGTTTTCTCAGGAATAAGAAACGGAACTAACATCGAGGCTTATGAAAAAGGCTATTATGGTCATCGCTTCCATTATCACTATTGTTTGGGTATTGTTATCCGGAGCGGAATGGTGGCTGGAAGGAAAAATCAAAAAAACAGCCACTGAAAAGATATCTGAAAAAACCGGAGGGCGGATTATTGCAGAGATCGGAAGAGTAAATGTCAGCCTGATCGGAAGGGAAGTGAACATTGAAGAGGTCGCATTTCATACCGACACCACCCGCCCGGTGGTCCCGGACTTTCCCCTGGAATATGCAGATGGCCGTATCCGGTCGATGACGGTGAAAGGGATTCATTACCATTCCGAGGATTCGGCAATCTCCGTGAGCGCCGGAAAATTTGAACTGGATATCCCGCAAGCGGCCTTCATCAGTACCCCAGCTACCGGACAGAAGCAGCCGGAAAAGACAGACACCCTCAACCGGCAGCTGAGATGTGCCATCGGAACTTTCGACCTTCATCTCGGCAACCTTTCCTGGCAACAACACCAATACAAAGATACCGTCAGCTACCTTTTGAAGGAATTGAAATGGCATATAGACGATTGGGAAATCCATACGGCTTCCGATTCCATACCTCCCTTCTGCCTCTGCGAAGACATACGGGTTTCCCTGAGCGGATTCCAAAATCAGTTTGCCCGGAATTCCCAACTGCTGGCAGTGGACAGCGTAGTTATCAACGGAAAGGCAGGAGTGATTTCGGTAGGCCGGGTTGCACTGACTCCCCGGTATCCCATGGAAGAATTCGCCCTGAAAAGCCCGGGGCATACCGATTGGACCCAAATCACCACCGGAAAAATCACCTTATACGGCTGGAACATGCAACGGTTACTAAAGGAGCAATTCCTGCAAATAGACAGCGCGGTCTTGCAACAAGCCGATATCGCCAGCTTCAAAAACCGCAAGATAAAACAACGGGAAAAGGTGAAACGCCTGTTTTACCAATCGGTGCAACAACTCCCTCTGCATTTTGCCGTCCGCCGGGTGAACCTCAACCATATCGACGTGAAATACCTGGAACTGTCGGAAAACGGAGTGAAACCGGGCACCCTCACCGTCAACCGGCTGAAGGGAATGTTTTACGGTCTTACCAATGTCAGCCGTTCCCATCCGACCTATTATACCCTGAAAGCGGAAGGCAAGCTCATGAACCAGGGCGTTATGCAGATCACTTTCCGGCTGCCGGTGTCCCCGCGGGACAATCTCTTCGAAGCGGAAGGGCGCTTGGGTGCGATGAATATAGCCGGGTTGAACCCGATGATTGAGCCTTTGGCAAAAATCAGGATCGCATCCGGTAAAGTCAACGGTCTGACATTCAAAATCAAAGGCAACTCCGTCCAATCGGAAGTGGATATGACATTCTTATACCGTGGCTTAAAAGTAAGGCTGCTGAAAGAAAAAAACGGAAAAATAAAAGTACGCTCGTTTTTATCCGCCTTAGCCAACGGCCTGATATACCATGAAAATAATCCCGACCGCAACAAAGAGCGGCAAGTCAAAGCCACAGCCGAACGGGATGTCTACCGATCGCAATTCAATTACCTCTGGCGGTCTTTACTGGCAGGCTTAAAGAAATCGGTCGGACTGTAGCCCCGCGGCCGCAGAGATTTTCCCGTTCCTGCCTTTTCGGCGGCTTTTCGTTCGAAGGCTGAATATCAGAGTAAAGGTTTTTTGCCCGGCATAATATTTTTTGTAATTTAGCACCCTAAAAATCCAAAACGATATGAATACGCAAGAAGAATTTCAAAAATATGCACTCAAAGGCAGAGGAATCAGCAGTTTGAATCTGCATCGGTATCAAACCGCCGTCAATAGTTATATCACCCCCAACATCATAGAAGAAAGACAGTTAAACATTGCCACGATGGATGTTTTTTCCCGTTTGATGATGGACCGGATCATTTTTCTGGGAGTTCCGATCGACGACGATGTAGCCAATATCATTATGGCTCAGCTGCTATTCCTGGAAACGGCGGATCCGGGCCGGGACATACAAGTGTATTTCAACAGTCCCGGAGGTTCCATATACGCCGGTCTGGGCATCTACGATACCATGCAGTTCATCAACTGTGACGTAGCCACGATCTGCACGGGCCTGGCCGCCTCCATGGCTGCCGTATTGATGTGTGCAGGGACGAAAGGCAAACGTTCAGCCCTGAAGCATTCAAGGATCATGATCCATCAACCGATGAGCGGAGTACAAGGACAAGCTTCCGACATCGAAATCACTTCGCGGGAGGTACAGAAGTTGAAAAAAGAACTTTACACCATCATTGCCGATCATTCCGGACAGCCTTTCAAAAAGGTGGAAAAAGATTCCGACCGTGATTATTGGATGACCGCCGAGGAAGCCAAAGAATACGGCATGATCGATACGATTCTCATCCGTGAAAAGAAACAACCCCATAACGATTGACAAGCGGACCGCCGGCAAAACCCAAGGCGCCGACTCTTAAATCCCCAATGACAATATGCAAGACAAATGTTCATTTTGCGGAAGAAACCGCAACGAAGTCAATTTACTGATAGCAGGAACTAACGGTTTTATCTGCGACGAGTGTGCTTCACAGGCCTACGATATTGTCCGGGAAGAAATGCACAGCAATTATTCCCTGAACCTGGACAATATAGAAATCAAAAAGCCATTGGAAATCAAAGCTTTCCTTGACCAATATGTCATCGGTCAGGATGAAGCCAAAAAACACCTGGCCGTAGCCGTCTATAACCATTACAAACGGTTGATGCACCGGACAGGCAAAGATGATGTAGAAATTGAAAAATCCAACATCGTGATGGTGGGACGTACCGGTACCGGAAAGACTTTACTTGCCCGTACCATCGCCAAGATGCTGCATGTTCCCTTTACGATTGTCGATGCGACGGTATTGACTGAAGCAGGATATGTGGGGGAAGACATCGAATCCATTCTTACCCGGTTGCTGCAAGCAGCCGACTATAATGTCGAAGCAGCGGAAAAAGGAATTGTATTCATCGATGAACTGGACAAAATTGCCCGCAAGGGAGACAACCCTTCCATCACGAGAGACGTCAGCGGAGAAGGCGTACAGCAAGGCCTGCTGAAACTACTGGAGGGCTCCGTCGTCAATGTTCCCCCCCAGGGAGGACGAAAACATCCCGACCAGAAAATGATTCCTGTGAACACCAAAAACATCCTGTTTATTTGCGGAGGCGCTTTCGACGGCATAGAAAAGAAAATTGCAGCCCGCATGAATTCCATGGTGGTCGGTTTCACAGCCAGTCAGACCATTGAGAAAATCGACCGGGAAAATCTCCTGCAATATATCGTACCTCAGGACCTGAAATCTTTCGGACTGATCCCCGAAATCATCGGCCGTCTGCCAGTGCTGACCTATCTGGAACCCCTCGACCGTCAAGCTTTGCGCAATATCCTGACCGAACCCAAAAATGCCATCATCCGGCAATACATCAAATTGTTCGAACTGGATGATATCAAGTTGACATTCGACGAAGACGTATTCGAATATATTGTCGACAAAGCCATCGAATTCCGTTTAGGCGCCCGGGGACTGCGTTCCATCTGCGAAGCCATCATGACCGATCTGATGTTTGAAATGCCCTCGCAAAACAAGAAGGCCATCACAATCACAAAAGCATACGCCGAAGAGAAACTGAGCAAAATCCATTCACAAAAGCTCAGAGCGTGACCGAATAAAACGGTCTTCTCCTGAAAAGATACCCCCTCTCGTGTTGAAAACGGTCTGTCGCCACAACACGGAAGGGGTATTTCTCTCATGAAGTCCGGTCTCGATTATTCTCCGGTCCTCATTATGACATGGTTCCTAATAATCCGTAGGGAATTTTCGTCAATCCTTCTCCCAATTGATTAATGCCTTTCTCCAGTTTGCCCTTCAGCAGCATTTTCATCACCATATTCAATTCTCCCTGGAACGTTATTCTCAGGCGGGTATCGTAAGGACCGTTTTCCAGCAACTGGATCCACAGATTAAATTCAAAAGGCACCGCACCATCTCCGCCCAGCTTGATCAGCTTGGGTGCCTCTTTTTCCATAATCCTGACCGCCAACTCCCCCATTCCTTTCACTGTAATATAACAGGCATCTTCAGTAAACCTGGTTCCTTCAATTTTATCGGATATTTTGTTCATCTCCACAGATGCGGGCATACCCATTTGTTTAACCATTTCAAACAAAAGGCCGATGCGGTTAAAATCCGAAAGTAAAGCATACACATCTCTGATCGGACTTTCGATTTTATAAATCTCGCTTGTAATTTTCGTTACTGACATAATTCAAACAAATTCCAATAAAAACGAACTTTTTGCATCCGGTTGATAACGGCTTGCTGTTCCGTACAGTTTCCCGGTAAAAAGAATTCCGGCAGGCCAGCCGTCATCCCGCAGATTATTTATAGGATTCAGGACTTAACCGCCATTCCTTCAGTTTTTCAACCTCTTCAGGTTTCACATATCCTGTCTTTACAGCCAGATCGATCATGGCATTGTAATTACTCAGCGTTGTCAGTTCGCAACAGGCATTTTTAAAATTATCTTCCGCTTTCCGGAAACCATAAGTAAATATCGCCATCAGGCCCAGCACTTCGCATCCCGCACTACGCAAAGCCTCAACAGCCTGCAAACTCGAACCTCCCGTAGAAACCAGGTCTTCGATCACAACTACTTTTTGTCCTGCCTTGTACTCTCCTTCAATCAAATTCTCCAGTCCATGGCTTTTGGCAGATGAACGGACGTAAATAAAAGGCCGGTTCAATTCCTGAGCCACCAGGACTCCCTGAGCAATAGCACCCGTTGCAACTCCTGCAATCACTTCCGCCTGCGGATATTTTTCGCGGACCAGAGCCGCGAACTGTTCCTTGATGTAAGAACGGACTTCCGGATAAGACAAGGTTTTACGATTGTCACAATATATCGGGGATTTCCAACCGGATGCCCAGGTAAACGGATGGTTCGGCTCCAATTTGATTGCCTTGATCTCCAGCAAATATGAAGCCACTTTTTCTGCTACTGTATTCATTTTTGTTTACTTTTGTAAGGATAAATATAAACTTTTGCAAATGTATAAAGTATTTTTTAAAGAGAGCTGCTTTTTAATCACAGATAATCAGAATTTACTGCAAGAAAGTCCCTGCACATTAATCCATCAAGACTTTAATGCCACCAAAACTTTCATTCACCAATTGCTACAGGAAAAAAGAACGTTTACGGCTGTTCTCTACGACAAAGATCCGGAAAATTTATTTTCCATCTTCAAATCCTGCTTTTTGTATGTAAAAGCAGCAGGTGGCGTGGTCCGGGACGGGGAAAAGATCCTGGTCATCAAACGGCTGGGGGTGTATGATTTGCCTAAAGGTCACCTCGAAGCAGGAGAAACCATCGAAGAATGCGCCATCCGCGAAGTAAAAGAAGAGTGCGGACTGGAAGAGGTAAAAATCACAGCGCCCTTGAAATCCACTCTCCACATCTATTACCGGAACGATAGCTGGTATCTGAAAAAGACCTATTGGTATGTCATGACCTGTCCGCCGAATTGCACTATTGTCCCTCAAACCGAAGAAGATATCGAAGAAGTGTTCTGGCAACCGCTTACTCAATTGGAACCCGTCAGGCACAACACCTACCCTTCTTTGCTGGAGGTGTTCGATTGTCTTTAGCCTCTTTCCTCAGCGGATTGCTGCAACAAACTCCCGGTTACCCGGCGGATTTCCGGATACTCCCGCCCCAATCTCCCGCTTTCGAACAAAGCAGCGATTTGGCGAAGCCCCGGCTGAATGGAATCCAGAAAATGCTGTTTCCTTTCGTATAAGCCCCGGAGGCCAAACGCCCCCAAAGCCTGCAACAGGCGAATCAACACAAAATGGTAGTAGTCCTTCCGGAAAGAGTGTTCATTGACCGGACGGTATCCCCCCAACTGCCGGATATAATAAGCCAGCAATTCCTCCCGCTGGTCATCGGGAATCTCTGTGATGGCATCGTACAAAAGCGAAGCGACGTCGTATGGCAAAGCCCCCTGTCTTCCTCCCTGATAATCGATAAACCACACCTCACCATCGCGGACCATGATATTCCGGGACTGAAAATCCCGGAACATAAAAGAATCCGTCCTTACTCCAGCCAAACGGTCGGTCAGGTCTGCAAAATCGTTTTCCAGGCGATCTTCTGCAAACTCCGCCCCCGCCAAGCGCAAAAAACAATATTTAAAATAATTCAAATCCCAAAGCATACACCTGCGGTCAAAGACAGGACGCGGCAAACAATCCGCATAACGACAATCTTCATGTCCCAAAATCTGGAAACGCAAAAGTTCGTCCAAAGCCTTCCGGTACAAGTGCATCAACGAAGGAGACAAATACTGATCTTTCCTTTCCCTTTCCACCACATCCAGCAACATCTCTCTCCCTAAATCCTCCTGAATATAGGTCAGCATATCATCGGCCACCGCATATATTTCCGGCACATGCAATCCTTTTTGACGGAAATGACGGGAGAAACCGATAAACAATTTATTCTCCGCCACCTGCCGATGAAAAACACCGATATAAGAAAACTGCCCCGAGAAAAGCCGGCAATAAAGGCGGGCAGAACCCGAAGCTGGCAAAACCTCCACCTTGTCCGGCCACTTTCCCCAATGCCTGCGGAACAAATCCGTAACGCCTTCAAGCTTACCGTTATTCATATACTTTCCCGCTTCTCTTTTCTTTGTTCAGGTATTTTTTCACATTGACATCATAGAAAGAAGTAGGCTTACCGTTATCATTAGAAGGAACCAGCTGCTTTTCGTGAGGAAGTTCCAGGATATCAATCTTCTTTACCCTCTTTTTCAGTTTGGGAAAAACAAGCGATATCAGAATATTCTTGCCGTTAAATCCCCTCACTATCAACAAACGGTCCATCGGAAGATCTCCATCGTATCTGCGGACCTTGTAAATATCCCCTGTTTTCTTATCGACAATCTGAAAACCAGGGCTATAAGACAGCCACTGCGAATCAAAATAAATAGGCTGTACAAAAGTCACGATCGTTTCCTTCTCCCGGTTAGCAATGCTGTAAACACGGATTTCTTCAGGACGGAACCGTTCGGTCGGCGGAGCCAAACGGATATCCGACGGCTTCATCACATACCCCTCCTTAAACATTTGCCGGTCACTTTTTTTGCTTTGAGCCATAACTCCGGACACCAGCAAACAAAGTGCCCCGCATAAAAATAAAAATTTCAGTCTTTTCATCATATTCAGTTTTTATGTTTCCCTCCCACACTATTCCTGACAAATGTATTCTTTTTTATATAGAATTTATGACGAAAGCTTATAAAAAATCTGATTATTAGCTCGGGAAAGATTCCAATAGGAAGACAAAAAGCATTATAGTCATATCTTCGAGCGGAATAAGAAATATAAGCACGAATTGACGAAACATCCCGTTTAGGAGCATCGAGTGAAAAGCAGACCTCCATAAGCAGATTTTTATGTTGGAATGAATGTTGGAATTTTTTATGAATTTTCCAACTTTTCAGGAAGTATCATAATACACGAAAACCGCTGTAAATACAGCGGTTTTCAATGCTTCAACCTTCATTTCGGTGCCCAGGACAAGACTCGAACTTGCACAGCCTTTCGACCACTACCACCTCAAAGTAGCGTGTATACCAATTTCACCACCTGGGCCTATATACTATTCCATCATAAAAAAAGTGCCCGAAATAGGACTCGAACCTACACGGCCGTGAAGCCACTAGTACCTGAAACTAGCGTGTATACCAATTTCACCATTCGGGCAATTTTAAAGAACACCTTCTCACTATGCCATCCCCTCCGGAAGTAAAAACTGAAACAGTGCCCAAGATAGGACTCGAACCTACACGGCCGTGAAGCCACTAGTACCTGAAACTAGCGTGTATACCAATTTCACCACTTGGGCATATCAATTTGTTGTCCCACCAGGATTCGAACCTGGACTGACAGAACCAAAACCTGCTGTGCTGCCATTACACAATGGGACAATCATTGATCGCGTCATTTTTAACGGTGCAAATATAGAATGTTTTTTGTTTTCTAACAAAAAAATGGAGGAAAATTCAGGTAAAATAATTATTTTCGTGCTTCATAACAAAAGACAGCACAAACAACGAACTAACTACCAATACATTAATTAATTTTATGATTTTAATAAGCGATCAAAAGCCAGTAAAAAAGACATAAAGAAAAAATAAATGATAACTTTGGAGTCATTTTTCAAGCAAAATTATCCGAACAAATGAATATGTACACGATTAAAGATCATCCAAACCTAAGCTTCCGTCTTATCAACAGAGTTGCCGGATGGGTAACTTTTCTTATCGCAAGCCTCACGTATATACTCACGGCTGAGCCGACCGCCAGTCTTTGGGATTGCGGAGAGTTTATCACCACCTCCGTCGGACTGCAAGTGGGGCATCCCCCCGGAGCTCCTTTATTTATGATCATCTCCCGCCTGTTTGCCATCTTCGCGCCCTCAGCAGATACTCAGGCCTTGATGATCAACTACATGTCGGGCTTATGTTCGGGCTTCACCATTTTATTTCTATTCTGGACGATCACCCACCTGGCACGCAAGCTGGTGGTAACCGAAGGCAAAGAAATGACTCTCGGCCAAATGTTTGCCATTCTCGGAGCTTCTCTGATCGGTTCTCTGACCTACACCTTTACGGATACCTTCTGGTTTTCCGCTGTCGAAGGCGAAGTTTACGCCATGTCGTCCCTCTTTACGGCTGCCGTATTCTGGGCCATCTTAAAATGGGAAAATGTAGCTTTTGAAAGATATGCCAACCGGTGGCTGGTACTGATCGCTTATTTAATAGGATTGTCTATCGGTGTCCATTTGCTGAACCTGCTGGCCATACCGGCTATCGTTTTTGTATATTACTTCAAAAAATACACCCCGACCCCCAGAGGAATTGTCAAAACGGGACTTTTATCGCTGGTGATCCTCGGAGTGGTAAACTTCGGAGTCATTCCGGGCGTAATTAAAATTGCAGGTTGGTTTGAACTGATTTTCACCAACGGCATGGGATTGCCTTTCAATACAGGCGTAATCATTTACGTTTTACTGATCATAGGAGTATTGACCTGGGGCATCCGTTATACCCTGAAAAAAAGCATGCCGGTATGGAACACCATTCTGACCTGCTTTATGGTGATACTGATCGGATATTCCTCTTATTCCATGGTCGTTATCCGTTCCTTGAGCGATCCTCCTATCGATGAAAATAGCCCTGACAACGTATTTTCCCTGCTATCATACCTCAACCGGGAACAATACGGAGACTCGCCTCTATTCTATGGCCAGTATTATAATGCACCCGTTATAAATTACAAAGAGGGAGCGCCTATTTATTATCAGAATAAAGAAACCGGAAAATACGAAGTGGCCGGCAACCGGCCGGAAATCGAATATGACAAACGTTTTTGCACCATATTCCCGCGTATGCACAGCAATGCACGCCCCTACTTCCCCCAGCAATACCAAGCATGGGGAGGCAAAAACAACGGTCCCACCTATGTGATTAACGGAGAAAGCGTCACACGTCCCAGCTTCGGCAATAACCTGAAGTACTTTTTCAACTACCAGCTGGGCCATATGTACTGGCGCTATTTCATGTGGAATTTCTCAGGCCGTCAGAACGACATACAAGGGAACGGAGAAATCACCCATGGCAACTGGATTACAGGGATCAATTTTCTGGATGAAATGCGTTTGGGCAATCAGTCGGAGCTACCGGATACCCTGAAATCCGAAAAAGCGTATAATAAATATTACATGCTTCCGTTTCTGCTAGGCATTCTGGGAATGTTCTACCAATACCGCCGGGGCCGTTCCGGCAAGCAGGATTTCTGGGCAGTCATGTTGTTGTTCTTCATGACAGGTATCGCCATTATCGTTTACCTGAACCAATCACCTATAGAACCCCGCGAACGGGATTATGCTTATGCGGGATCGTTCTACGCTTATGCCATCTGGATCGGGCTCGGAGTACTTTCGATCTGGAACTTCCTGAACAAACATCTCCGGAAATTAAATCCGGCAACTTCGGCCTTACTAGTAACCGGCGTTTGCCTGCTGGCAGTTCCGGTCAATATGGCGGCACAAAATTGGGACGATCACACCCGTGCAAACCGTTATGCGACTATTGCCCATGCCAAGAACTACCTCAACTCGTGTGCGCCGAATGCCATCCTTTTCACCTACGGAGACAACGATACTTTCCCCCTGTGGTATGCACAGGAAGTGGAAGGGGTTCGCCGGGATATCCGGATCGTGAACCTGAGTTTACTGGCAGGTCCGTGGTACATCGACCAAATCAAACGC
>CAZMAE010000030.1:0-1916 GCA_964564205.1 uncultured Odoribacter sp.
GTATGCAGGCTCCGGTTGGGACAACTCTATTAAATTTACTGATATGAATACACACAGCTTAGTATCTATTGAAGATTACACCAAAGAGGAAATTCTGGAAGTCTTGAAATTGGCTTCTGAGTTTGAAGCGAATCCGAATCAGCGCTTGCTGGAGGGAAAGGTGGTCGCTTCTTTGTTTTTCGAACCATCAACCCGTACCCGTTTGAGTTTTGAAACTGCCATCAATCGTCTGGGGGGACGTATTATCGGTTTTTCGGATGCTTCGTCTTCGAGTGTAACCAAAGGAGAGACATTGAAAGATACCATCAAGATGGTGGACAACTATGCCGATTTGATTGTCATGCGCCATCCGGTGGAGGGAGCTGCCCGTTATGCCAGTGAAGTGGCTAACCACCCGATACTTAATGCCGGTGACGGAGCCAATCAACACCCTTCGCAGACGATGCTGGATTTGTATTCTATCTATAAAACTCAGGGTACGCTGGAGAATTTGAATATCTGTATGGTCGGTGACCTGAAATACGGACGTACCGTTCATTCTTTGTTGCAGGCGATGAGTCATTTTCATCCGACGTTCCATTTTGTGGCTCCGGAGTCTTTGCAAATGCCTGCGGCTTATAAATTGCATCTGAAGGAATTGAATATTCCTTATTATGAACATACAGAGTTGGATGAGGTGATTGCTAAGGCGGATATTTTATATATGACGCGGGTACAGCGTGAACGTTTCGCCGATCCTTTGGAGTATGAGAAAGTGAAAAATGTGTATATCCTGCGTAATGCCATGTTGGCTAACGCCAAGGACAATATGCGCATACTTCATCCGCTGCCCCGGGTCAATGAGATCAATGTGGATGTAGATGAAAATCCGAAAGCTTATTATTTCGAGCAGGCGCGCAATGGAGTATTTGCCCGTCAGGCTATTATTTGTAAAGCATTGGGATTAAAATAATGTGATTTCTCGTTTACGGTTGTATCGCCCGGAGAATGCCGGGAGCTGCAATCAACAATCATTAAATATTTTCGTTATGGCAAAGAAAGAATTACAGGTAAGCGCAATAGAAAACGGGACGGTGATCGACCATATCCCTGCCGATAAATTGTTTGACGTGATCAATGTGTTGGGACTTACGTCTATGGATCATGCAATGACTTTGGGGACTAATCTGAAGAGTACCAAGTTGGGGAAAAAAGCGATTATCAAAATTTGGGATAAATTTCTCGAAGATGAAGAGGTGAATAAGCTGGCTTTGGTTGCACCTTCGGCAAAGATCAACATCATCCGGGATTATGATGTTGTGGAAAAGAAAAAAGTAAATGTTCCGGAAAAGGTGGAAGGTATTGTCAAATGCATGAATCCGAAGTGTATTACCAATCATGAGAAAGTACGCACTAAATTTTTGGTGGTGAATGCCGCTCCGATTGTTTTGAAGTGTCACTATTGTGAAAAACTGACGGATCAGGAACATATGGAAATGAACTGAAACCGGTTCGATTCCGATTCATGACAGAAACAATGCCGGGGATGAAAGAACGATTCCCGGCATTGTTGCATTCAGCGGATAAAAATCTCCAATAATTCCGTTTCTTTTTCCGGAAGGAGAAATACATTTTTCAGGCAGGCGGGGAGCAGTACGGTGTCTCCTTTTTCCACTTTCACTGTTTTATTTACATCGTATACCAAATTGAAGCTTCCGTCCAGGCACATATAAATGACAAACGAGTCGAGCGTGAAATAATCCTTTTCGATTTCCTGGTTGAATTTCAGGTAATTGGTGGTGAAATACGGGCAATGCACCAATTCTTCGGTATGGTTCTCGTGCCGGTGGTAGTGGATGGCGTGTTGCTTTTGGGCACTGTAATGGATAACGTCCGTGGCTAATTCGGTATGTAATTCGCGGGGATTTCCATTTTTA
>CAZMAE010000031.1:0-2178 GCA_964564205.1 uncultured Odoribacter sp.
GTGTATTTATCGCCATTCTTTTGGGCGTTATATACTATTACACCGTCTTTTACTGTATGTGGTATTTTAGATATGTCCGTATTGTCGAATGCCGATTGCCCTTCTTTTATATCTGCAATCCAAGCCTCCATGTGGGGTGAATATTTCCTGAAATTGTGATAAATATCCTTATCCCATATCTCGCCCATCTTCCTCAAAGAAGGAAGATGTCCAATAGTCTGTCGCAATGTCTTCTCCGGCTGTTTATCCGGAAATACATCATACGGGGTAACCTCTTTTATGTCTCTCCGGACACCTATTACCAATGTTCTTGTGCGGCTTGACGGATTGCCATATTCCTTGAAGTTGAGGACTCTGTAAAGGATGTTATAATCCCCTGACAAATTGGAGTTTATAGCCTCTTTTATTGTTTTGTCCCTGCCGTCTGTATCAGTACATACCGAAGTCAAAAATGCACGAACATTCTCATAGATAAAGAATTTGGGCTTAATCTGTCGTGTCATCTTGATGGACTCCACAACCAACGAGTTGCGTTTCAGTTCATCTTTCTTCTTATGATTTGCCACCGACATACCCTGACAGGGCGGTGTGGCTATCAGCACATCAAGGTCGGTGATATTAAATCCTTTCTCCCAGCGTGCAAGTTCGGCAAACACTTTGTCTTTGGTCTCCTGCGTAGTCATATCCCCGCAGATATACCCACTATTGTAGACGCACTTGTGATTATATGACTGAACTTTCAAACGCCGCTCCAGCAGTTCTACCGTTGCAATGCAGTAGAAATTTTCCTCCTTAAACCCATAGCATCCGATACCGGCACTGCTGAACAAGCTGATATAAGTATGTAGCCCATATGGAGATTTAACATCAGACAATATGGCTGATTGTAACTCTTTATCTATTATGTCATATTTTGCTTGAGCCATATTATATCTCCTGCTTCAAAGTTTCTACTACCAATGACAGAACTTGGGGTGCTATCTGCTGGTCTTCGGATACGACAGCAGATACTTGGTCAGCGAGCCATAGCACTAAAAGGTGTTCCGTATTCACATTAAAAAGTCGGGATAAAATGGGGACTTGCTCCTTTTTGGCCCTCCTCTCGCCCTTTTCTATTTTACAGTATGTCGCCGTATCAATGTTCAATGCTGCCGCCAATTGTCGTTGCGGCATCTGTTTTTGAATACGAAGCTCCTTTATCCGTTCCGAGAACATATCTTTTACTTTTTTGTGTCTTGACATTATTTGGCAAATATACAAAAATAATTTTATTCGTGACGAGTTTGCAGCAAGATATTTTCGACGTTGCTTTATTTTATGAGTAGTAGCTATTTGTTGTACTGCTCTTGGCAAAACCAACCGACACTTCCATTGGATATCACATTATTGATAAATCGAGTGCATAATAGGTGTGCCTGTCCTATCCTGCTAATGATATAATAGCTTTGACTGCAATCATAAAAACATCATGACAACTGTCACTTGACCTGCTGCCGCAGGCTTGCCTGTTGTACGGTTTCTTATCAACTGGGGTAGCCTAATCCCCCGATCGGCTGTTGCCGTCGGGAGCGATGCCACTCAATCTGCAAGCAGAGCGGGCTGTAATGTACAATACGACGGCTTTGGGCGTATGGCAAATGTTTGGCATAATTTGTTACTCATTTGTCGCTCGACACGCGCCACGATATGGCGAAGAATTGGGCAAGATAAGGGAAACGAGAGAGTGGAAACAGTTGTGCGTTTTCGGGCGAGTAGGTGTTGTTGGTCGCTTCCCGATAAGAAAATGCTACCGCAGGTCTCCGGTAATTCCTGTTATAGCCTCGTGCCGTGGAGCAACAGGGCGATTCAAAGCCGAGCCAATGGTCGGGCGCAGCCGCCTCCGATAGACGAAATACAGATACACAAAACACCTCCGAAAAGCGATTGCAATGTTGCATTCCCGGAGGTATCATCTGCCACATATACAACCAATCAGATTACCAGTTTTACGACCAACTTTTTGCCGCTCTTTTATCATCGTGATGCTCGCCCGAAATCGCAGCAAACACAGCCTTCAGAGAGATTCGACGGTTTTTTCATTTGTTTGCAAAATTCGGTTTAGTTTAGTTTGCTTCCTATATATGCCCACCCATGTAAACTAAACTCTTTTTGAAACCTTTTTTAAGCCTCAAGCCGAGT
>CAZMAE010000032.1:0-36330 GCA_964564205.1 uncultured Odoribacter sp.
ATCTTTGTCTTGCAAGCTCAAGGATTTACCCCCGTTTTAGCTCATCCGGAACGATATCCTTATTATTATGACCAAATTCCAGGCAAATTGCAAAGTTTGAGGAAGCAGGGGTGTTTGTTGCAACTGAATTTGTTGTCCCTGGCAGGCTTTTATGGACGGGAAGTTGAGAAAGTGGCTTGGCAGATGCTTAAAACCGGTTTAGTCAGTTTTGTGGGTAGTGATGTGCACCGTTTGTCTTATGCGAAAGCATTGGAAGAATTTTTGTTTAGTAAATCATCGGGGAAGTTGAAGGAATATAAATTTTTGAACCAATGAGCATTCTTTCAGGAATATGCCATGGTTGCCGATGATTTTTTTCTGCGGAGGACGGGAAGGTGATAAGATTTTTATTAAAAATTAAGCTTTCTCTATTATATGAATAAAAATATGCTTACATTTGCAAAATCTGTGTATTGTGGGTAGTAACCTTAAAATATAGTAGTTAATATTAATATTTATTTGTTATGAAAAAAAGATTAATGTTTATTTTGTTGACCATTTGTGTGTGCGGAATTGTGAAAGGGCAGGAAACGGTGAATGAATCCCAGAATCAAAGACTTCCGGGTTATAAAACTTCGTTCGAGGCTAATCCTTTTTGGCACAATTGGTTTATTTCTGCTAATTTTGGAGCAAATGCTTTGTTTGCAGAAGGCACGAAAGACGCTAACTTTAAGAATACGCTTACTTTCATGCCGGTGTTGTCCGTAGGAAAGTGGTTTAATCCCTGGTGGGGAGTTCGTCTGCAAGGCGGTGGCGGTTCATTGCACGGATTCCAGAATAATGGCGCAAGCATGCAGCACCTGCATTATGCTTATGCACATGCCGATTTTATGTTGGGATTGATCAATTTCTTTGCCAAATACAAAGAAAACAGAAAGTTTGATTTGGTTCCTTATGTGGGTATCGGAGGTATGACCCGGAAAAAGGATCAGTCTTTTACCGTCAATGCCGGCTTGCAGGCCCGTTATGCTGTTTCTGAGCGTTTCGATGTAAATGTTGAATTTGCAGGCATGTTGCTGGATGATGATTTGGTGGTTAAAGGCGGATTTCCGAATGATGGCATCGGAGGAGTGACGGCAGGTATAACCTATCGGTTTAAGAACCGTAAATTCCGGCAGGCAGTGAACCGCGAAGTTGTTGATAAGGTATTTGAAGACAATGCTTATTTAAAGAATCGTGTAAAACAATTGGAAAACCGGGCACCGGAAGTGAAAGTGGTAGAAAAAGAAGTGATCCGGGAACAGAAAGTAGCTCCTGAGGGGGATGTTTATTCTCAAATGTCATTTGTTATTCCTTTCAATCTTAATAATGGTCAGGTGCAAGGCATGTACAGTCCGATGCTGTGGAATGTAAGTAAATTTATGAAAGCACATCCTGATCTGAAAATTGTGATTACGGGTTATGCTGATAAATCCGGAAACAATGAAGTGAATCAACGGATTTCAAAAGAGAGAGCAAATTCGGTTGCAAACATTTTGCAAAAGGAATATGGCATCAGTTCAGAGCGGATGATCATCAAATATGAAGGTGATGAGAATCCGTTCTATAAAGACAACAACGAATGGAATCGTTGTGCAATTATTGAGGTGGCTCAATAATCACTCAATGATAGAAGATGGCGAGGGTGTCCGATTTGGGCACCCTCGTTTTATGCAGTAATATGCCCGTCATGTTACGAAAAAGGCGGTGTGTCATCGGATTTTGACACACCGCCGTATTTGACATGGTTTCTTATTTTTTAGAAGGAGTTTCTTCCAGAATTTTGTCGAAAAAGGAGGAGTAATTATCGATGTATTCTTCGGGAGTTGTGTATGAGGTGATGGGTTTACCGCTTTGGGCGGCATATACTTTCAGTTCCGGATCTACTTCCTGGCTATTGAAAATGATGCCGTCAGAATAGTCGAATGCGAGTTTATTGATATTCGTATGGGTAGGCTCCTTCAACAGGGTCACATCCTGAGAAGTTATGTTCTCGTTGATTATTTTTTTTGCGAAATTGGGATTTAAGGAGCCTTCAAACTGATCGTTGTAAGTGGAGAAGACAACCTTGGAGTGTGCAAATACCGGGTCTTCATAGTATTCCTTTTTCAGGTAAAGAGGTACTAATGCGGTAATCCACCCCTGGCAATAAATCAAGTCAGGCGCCCATCTTAATTTCCGTACGGTTTCGAACACCCCTCTTGCGAAGAAAATGGCCCTTTCATCGTTGTCCGGGAAAAAAGATCCCTTTTCGTCAGTTATGACATGTTTCCGTTGAAAATAGTCTTCATTGTCGATGAAATAAACCTGCATACGTGCGGCCTGAATGGAAGCTACCTTGATGATCAACGGATGGTCAGTGTCGTTAATGATCAGGTTCATACCCGACAAACGGATCACTTCGTGAAGTTGGTTCCGTCTTTCATTGATACAGCCGTAACGCGGCATGAATGTTCTGATTTCCTTGCCTTTTTCCTGTATCCCCTGTGGCAGGAAACGACCGATGTGAGCCATTTCTGATTCAGGCAGGTAAGGCGATATTTCTTGAGATATAAAAAGAATCTTTTTTTTCGCCATAACTACACTACATTTCCCAAAAACCATACAAAGATATGCAAAATTGTTCATAAATCAAAGAAGGTAAATGAAAATAGAAGTTGTATTATTTTGTAAATGAAAGAGTAGCAAAAGCTATTTTTCAGTAAAAAAACGCAATTGAAGACTGAAAATTTGTTGCATCACCAAATATTGATAACTTCGCGAAGAAGGAGGTCGAAAATGCAGCGGCATAGTGGCTGTGTCGTTTTTCTTGAATGAGACCGCCGAAGATTGGACGAACATTTTACAGGATATGAGATATGGCCCGGCACAATGAATTAGGGAAAAAAGGTGAGGATAGAGCGGCAGACTATCTGACGGAAAGAGGATATGTCATCCTGGACCGGAACTGGAGAATGGGACATCTCGAATTGGACATCGTATGTAGAAAAGATAATTTGTTGGTTATTGCCGAAGTAAAAACCCGCAAAGTCTCCAATGTACGTCCGGGAGAACTTTTGAGTTTCCGGAAACGCAGGTATCTCCGTCAGGCAGCCGGTGCTTATATCCGATGGAAGGGAGTGGAGGAGGAAGTGCGGTTTGACTTGTTGCTGGTTACGGGGGCGAGATTGGAGGTAGAGCATATACAGGAAGCCATGCAGGTATTTGAGTAAATGAAAAACATGAACATATAAAACTATTTTCTAATTTTGTGCCGATGATAAATAAAACCTGATGGATAATTCATTGATAGAAAAGTTAGAAACTTTTTATATTCGCTTTAAAGAAATCGGACAATTGATTACTGATCCGGAAGTTATTCAGGACATGAAACGGTATGTGCGTCTGACGAAAGAATATAAAGAGCTTGAAGCGGTGACGGTTGCCGGGGATAAATATAAGGCGGCCCTGCAGTTGGTGGAGGAGGCAAAAGAAATTTTGGAGACCGAAGAGGATAAAGAGTTGCGGGAGATGGCGGAGCAGGAGCTGTCGGAGCTGTCGGAGCAGCTGCCTCAGATGGAACAGTCGATAAAAATGTTGCTGATTCCTGCCGATCCGGAGGATAGTAAAAATGCGATTCTGGAAATCCGGGGAGGCACCGGGGGTGACGAAGCATGTTTGTTTGCCGGGGATTTGTTCCGGATGTATGCAAAATTTTGCGAACGGAAGGGGTGGAAGCTGGAAGTTTCCAGTTTTAACGAGGGGACGGCGGGAGGTTATAAGGAAATTGTTGCCAGCGTGTCCGGTTCCGGAGTTTATGGTATTTTGAAATATGAATCAGGGGTGCATCGTGTGCAGCGGGTTCCTGAAACGGAAACTCAGGGACGGGTGCATACTTCTGCCGCTACCGTTGCTGTTTTGCCAGAAGCAGAGGAGTTTGATGTGCAGATTAACGAAGGGGAAATCAAATGGGATACCTTTCGTTCCGGCGGAGCCGGCGGACAGAATGTGAACAAGGTGGAATCGGGGGTAAGGCTTCGGTATATGTGGAAAAATCCGAATACGGGAGTGGCTGAAGAGATTCTGATCGAGTGTACCGAGACCCGGGATCAACCCAAGAATAAGGAGCGTGCTTTAGCCCGTTTGCGTACTTTCATATATGATAAGGAGCATCAGAAGTATGTGGATGATATTTCTGCCCGCCGGAAAACTATGGTGAGTACGGGCGACCGCTCGGCCAAAATCCGTACCTATAATTTTCCGCAAGGGCGGGTGACGGATCACCGGATCAATTTTACGCTGTACAACCTCCAGGCAGTGATGGATGGTGAATTGGACGAAGTGATTGAGAAGCTGCAGATAGAAGAAAATACGGAGCGTTTGAAAGCCAGCGGACTTTGATGACCGATTGTTCTCAGGTAATAACATAATATAAATGCATACTATGGATTATAATCAATTATTTGAACGGATCAAAAATAAAAAATCATTTTTGTGTGTCGGTCTGGATTCCGATATCGTTAAAATTCCGCCCCATTTGCTGGAGGCTGAGGATCCTGTTTTTGAGTTTAATAAAGCAATAATCGATGCTACGGCAGAGGTGGCCGTCGCTTATAAGCCCAATATTGCTTTTTATGAAAGCAGAGGGGTTGAAGGCTGGTTGAGTCTGGAGAAAACAGTGAAGTATATCCGGAAGCATTATCCGGAAATATTTACTATTGCCGATGCGAAGCGGGGGGATATCGGTAACACTTCTCAAATGTATGCCAAAGCATTTTTGCAGACGCTTGATTTTGATTCCATCACTGTTGCTCCCTATATGGGGGAAGATTCTGTGACTCCTTTTTTGCAATATGAAGGGAAATGGGTGATTTTGTTGGCTTTGACTTCGAATAAGGGAGCCTTTGATTTCCAGTTTTTTGACAACGAGGGCGAGAAACTCTACCAGAAGGTGCTCCGGAAGTCTCAGGAATGGGGGGATGCCCGCCGTATGATGTATGTGGTGGGAGCCACCAAGGCTGAGATGTTAAAGGGGATACGTGAAATAGTACCTGAACATTTCTTGTTGGTGCCGGGAATCGGTGCTCAGGGCGGAAGCCTTGAGGAAGTTGTCCGGTATGGCATGAATCCGCATTGTGGTTTGATTGTGAATTCTTCCCGGGGGATTATCTTTGCCGATCATACCGAACGCTTTGCCGAACGTGCAGGCGAAGAAGCGCGTAAATTGCAGCAGGAAATGGAAAAATTTCTGAAAGAGGGAAAAGTATTGTAGGATAGCAGGCCCCGCCGGTGAAGTAGAGTTGTTGAAACTTTAGTCCGTGGGGCCATCCCCGTTTTCTCCGGACAGCACCCGGTGAATGAATTGTGTGAATCCTTCTTCGCAGTCCCTGCCGACTAGCTTATAGCGGTGTTGTAGTGTGGCCGGAGCATTGGCCACCAAAAAGGCTTTCCCGCACATATCCAAAAAGTCGAGGTCATTATAATCGTTTCCTATTCCTGCCCATTCTGAATGGTCGATTCCGAGGGCATGGAGTAATTTCCGGCAAGCATTTCCTTTACTGATTCCTGGGGCAAATATTTCCAGCCACAGGGCTCTGTTGTCTTGAGGAGAAGTTGAACGTACCACAGAGAAATCCTTCAGATCTTTGTACATCGTTTCAAACAACCGCAATTGCAGGGCGTCCAGGATTACGACAAACTGAGTGGCCGGGCCTGTGATCTCTTCCGGGGAATGGATGGAGCTGCCGAAAGGGGCATAAGTGGCGATCCGTTGCTTATAGTCTTTGTGCAAAGGATAGAAATCGGTGTAAAAGAAGTAGTGGTTTTCAGGAATTTCTCTTTGGACGATGAAATTGATATTGTGATTCCACAGATAGCGGGCAATGTACCGGGTATGAGAGGGAGTAAGATGATCAGCGGTCAATATTTTCCGGTCGCGCCAGCGCATAATGCCGGCACCGGAGGAAAAGACCAGGTAGTCGATGGGAAAATCTCCGGGCAGCACTTGCAAGGATGCGTAAAGATTGCGGCCCGTGGCGATGATCCGTTGGCATTTCTGTTTGCCGGCGAGGATAAAGGCTTCCCGGGTGGAGGAACTGATTTCTCCTTTGTGGGGCAGAATGGTGCCGTCGAGATCTGTGATAATGGCCCGGGTCATCAGGATATTTGTTCGTAGGTGAAATAGGGTAGCGGTTCCACCAGGTAATGCAGCACTTTTTCCTGATTCATTCCATCCAGAGGATTATGTTCGTGACCGTAGGTGGCCTTAATCCCCATATTGATGAAATGTACGGCTCTTTCAATGGCTTCGGGCAGACTGTCTTCCTGAAGCAGACAACCGGTGATCACGCTCGCAAAGGCGTCTCCTGTGCCTGGATAACTGGCGGGCATATAGTCGCTGCAAACCCGCCACATGCGATGATCGGTTTTATTATAAGCGATGGTGGCTATGTTTCTGCCGGTAGCCGGAGCCGAAGTGATGATGCAATAATCGGGGCCCAGCAGACTCAGTTGACGGCACCATCCGAACGCTTCTTCTGCGGTGAGATCCGGATGGAAGGTGCGGCCGAGAAGGAGTGCGGCTTCCGTCAGATTGGGGGTGATGACCTTTGCTTGGGAGCAGAGATGCCGCATGCCCTCAACCATTTGTGTGTCCATGCCCGGGTATAAATGACCGTGGTCTCCTAAAACCGGATCGACGATAATGAAATTGTCGGGTGTCCGGAAGTCGTTGAAAAATTGTCCCACAATTTGCATTTGCCGTTTAGAAGCCAAATAGCCGGAATAAAGGGCATCGAAATGCAAATGCAATGCTTTCCAGTGATCGATGATGGGTTGCAGATGGTCCGTCAGATCGAAACAGCGGAAATCGGGATATTCGCTGTGAGCGGATAAAATAGCCGTAGGCAGGGGACATACTTGATAACCCATATAGGACAAAATGGGGATGGCAACGGTCAGGGAAGCCCGTCCGTAACCGGAAAGATCGTGAATAGCTGCAATTTTTTTCATAGTCTGTTGCCCATAATGCAATGCTCAGCCAAATGTAATAAAAATACATCATTTACAGATGGCCTTCCCGGAGAACCGGGGAGACCGTTGGATTGATCCGGCGGGGAAGAGCGGCCTTCCCCGATGACTCCGATGGGAGAAATTAATTCATCTTTAGTAATTCTTCCAGGTGAGTGCGGTCGTTCCAAAGCCGGGGTACTTTGTGCTGGCCTCCCAGTTTCCCTTTTTCTTTCAGCCAGTCGTTAAATAATCCGGGACGTGCTGCATGTATTTTCAGCCGTTCTAAAGATAAAAGCCGTTTGGCTTCATAATCCGAATTCAGTTTTTGCAGTTCCTGGTCGAGAATTTCTGCAAAGTTTTCCAGATCCTCGGGCGGAGTACTGAATTCAATCATCCACTCGTGAGCCCCCTTTTTCCCTTCTTCCATAAAAATGGGGGCTGCCGTAAATTCGAAAATGTCCGCTCCTGTTTTTTCGGATGTCCGTTTCAGAGCTTCCACGGCATTATCGATGATCAGCTCTTCGCCGAAAGCATTGATGAACAATTTGGTACGCCCCGTGATTTTAAATTTGTAGGGCTTGACTGCTGTGAACATGATGGTATCTCCGATCATGTACCTCCATAGTCCTCCTGTCGTAGAGATGATCAGGGCGTAGTTGACATTGGGTTCTACTTCTTCCAGAAGCAAGGTCCGGGAGTTGGCTTTCCCTAGTTCGCTGACCGGCATGAATTCGTAGTATACGCCATAATCCAGCATAAGCAGCATCGAGGGATCGGTTGGGTCGTCTTGCAAGCCGAAAAATCCTTCCGAAGCATTGTAGGTTTCCAGGTATTTCATTTTCGGATCCGGCAGCAGGCGCTGGTATTGCTCCCGGTAAGGAGTGAAGCTGATACCCCCGTGGATGAATAATTCCAGATTGGGCCACACTTCATGCAGATTTGTTTTGCCTGTTTTTTCCAGAATTTTGTTGATGACGGTCAGAAACCAGGAAGGAACTCCTGCCAGGCAGCGGACGTCTTCTTTAACGGTTATTTCGCATATTTTTTCGATCTTTTCTTCCCAGTTGCTCATCAGCATAATGGAAGAGTCCGGTGTTTTCATGATGTTGGCCCAGAAGGGGGTATTGGAAATCATAATGGCCGAAAGATCTCCGAACTGGCAATTGTTATTGCTTCGGCTGACTTCACTGCTTCCTCCTAATGCCAGGGTTTTGCCGCTGAAAGCTTGTGCTTCGGGATATAGTCTGTTGAAGGTGGCAATGACATCCTTTCCTCCCCGGAAATGACATTCTTCCAGGATCGTCGGGCTTACCGGAATAAATTTGCTTTTGGCGTCGGTCGTTCCGGAGGATTTGGCAAACCATTTGATTTCTTCGGGCCAAAGTATGTTGTTTTCTCCGGCCATCATCCGCTGGATATCTTCACTGATCTCCTCGTAATGGATGACGGGGAGTCTTTCCCGGTACTGTTCAGCTGTCAGAATGGTGTTGAAATTGTATTTCCGGCCATATTCCGTATCGGAAGCTTTGGCTAATAAATGTTGTAACGTGTCCCTTTGCGTTTTGACGGGATTGTTTTTAAAATGATCTATTTGGGCCAGTCGTTTTTGAGTGAAGAAGGATAAAAGGGTATTGATAAAAGCCATATATAATTAAATTTTTAAGTGCTGTAATAAAACATACGTTGTAAATCGGTGACGGAGCATGCAGCTCTAGTTGGCAAATTCAAGTTCCGGTTGTTGCAACAGGGTGAAACTTTTCCGGTGAAAGTCAGTAATTCCGTGCTCGGCAATTCCTTTTCTATGCTCTTTCGTCGGATAGCCTTTATTTTTTTTCCAGTTATAAACGGGAAATTGCTTGTGGAGGTTTTCCATATATTCGTCCCGATGTGTCTTGGCCAAGACCGAAGCTGCGGCAATGGACATGTATTTCCCGTCTCCCTTTACTATGCAAAGAGAGGGGATATTGTTGTAGGTTTTAAACCGGTTGCCGTCGACAATAATGTGTTCCGGACGAATGTGCAGCTGGTCCAAAGCCCGGTGCATCGCTAAAATGGAAGCGTTTAGGATATTGATCTGATCTATTTCATGATTGTTTACACTGGCAACCGCCCAATCCAGGGCTTCTCGTTCGATAAGGAAACGCAGGGCGGTCCGTTGTTTTTCAGAAAGTTGTTTGGAATCGTTCAGCAGTTCATTGGAAAAATCGTCCGGCAGGATCACCGCAGCTGCAAAAACCGGACCCGCCAGGCATCCTCTCCCGGCTTCGTCGCAACCGGCTTCTATGACCGAGGATTTGTATTTCAATGTTAACATATATTTATTATTTGATTTACAGTATTCATTTAGACAGACATGTTTTCCGGGAAGAAGCAAAAATATATAATATAAATCTCAAGATCTGTTTTTAAATTCTACATTTGCAAAGACAATGCCAACCGATTGCAAGATCCGGCTTGTTCGGACTTTGCCAAGGTATGGCTTATCTTATGCAAATGTAATCATTTTCAATTTTTGATTTTCAATTTTTGGCGATTTTATGTGGTCTAAGGAAGAAGCTAAAGAATTCAGGATAAATTTCTGGAAGGGTTTCAAGGGCTATTGCTCTAAACACCGGATTTACCGGAAATGGGTGCTGACGGGGGTAAAAATCAAATCTGTGCAGTTGAAGTTTTATGTAGACGATCAGAAAGCTTTGGTCTTGTTTCAAATTGATCATAAAAATGAGTTCCGCCGGTATGAAGTTTTTGAATCTTTTCAGTCTTATCGGAAGCTGATGGCGGAGGATTGTGGCGAAGATTTGAAATGGGCTGAGGATTATACGGGGATGGGCGATCGGCCCGTCAGTGCGGTTTATTTCGAGTTGCCCGGGGTAAATCTGTATCGGAAAGAAGATTGGGAACGGATCTATGCTTTTTTTGCGGAGAAAATGCCTTTGCTGGAGGAGGCGTATTGGGAATACCGGGATTTGATCAATGAGAGGCTCAAGGGACAAATGTAGAGACTCTGATCGGATTGTATGGTCTGCGATGACGGGAGAAAGTGGGGAATTATTCCCCACTTTTTTTATTTTTATTCCCCGTATTTCTACACTTTTTAGAGAGAATGAATTTGCTAAGTATTTGTTATTTAGGTGATTATTTAGAGTGGCATAATGTTTGTCCTCTTAGGTAACATCTGAATTAAAAAATAAAAAGTCATGAAAAAGATTATTGTTTTAGGCATCGGCGTTTCCTTGTTTGTATTCGGGGGATGTGTGGAGAGTTCTCAGAAGTATAAAGATTTATTGACTCGTGCTGATTCGTTGAGTGCCGTGAGTGCAGCTCAGACTCAGGAAATGGAAAGCATGTTTGCGGATATCAACGATATCACTGCCGGCATGCAATCGTTGAGGGAGGCGGAACATCTGCTGACTTTGGAGGCTGAGAAGGGAGAAAAGGCGGGGAGTAAATCGAAGCAACAATTGGCACAGCTGAAAAACGATGTTCAGGCGGTCACTGAAGCAATTGCCGGATATAAGTTGCAAATTGCGAAACTGGAAAGCAGAAACAAGGCTCAGTCGGCGGAATTCAAGAGGATGATTGCTAATCTGAATGCCGAATTGGAGTTGAGAAGCGAGAAAATTGTGGAGATCACGAACCAATTGGCAGTCACGAATAAGGAGTTGGCTGTGAAAGTGCAACAAGTAGAACAGTTAACCCGGAATGTAGATTCTTTGGACCACGAGACCCAAGGACAAAAGATGGTCATCGCCGAACAGGATCAGACCCTTCATTTGGCCCATTATTTCATTGGTAGCCGTAAAGCGCTTAAAGAGGCTGAAGTGATTTCGCGTCAAGGGTTGTTCTGTCCCCCGATTGTTTCGTCTCAAGCACAAAAAGCTGATTTTGTGGATATAGATATCCGGGAAACGAAGTCTATACAGGTGAATAGTAAGAAAGCCAAGGTTTTGTCTGCTCATCCGGCTGATTCTTATATGCTGGAGGCTGGAGAAGACGGAAATCTGATTCTCCGGATCAATGACGAGAGTGCTTTCTGGAAACAGACCAAATATCTGGTCGTCATGGTTGGATGAGGCTTCCCCTTTTAACCATTTTGAAATCTCCGGCTAAACGATATACACTTTGGCCGGAGATTTTGATTTGAGATACAGGAAAACCATAGAGAAATAAGCGGTCAAACAGGAAAAAATGTTTATTTTAGTCACTCGTATGTAAAGGAGATGAGAGCGGAGGTCCGGAGGAAGGGACGATGTGTTGAAAAAGGACGGACTGATTCCTGAAACATCCGGAAGAAGTGTATGTTATTTTAGATGTTATTTATTATGATTGGCGGAAAATTTCTTTGGTGCGGGTTGTTTCTGACCGGTTTGCTGGCGTTCTCGGATTTGTCTGCGAAGGTAAAGGAATACCGTGTGGCGGATTATGGTATAGTGGCGGACTCGAAAACGGATGCGGTTCCGAAGTTGCATGCCTTATTGCAAAAAGTGAAGCAGGAGTGCGGGAAGTCGGATAAGATCATCCTCCGTTTTGAAAACGGACGTTATGATTTCCATCCTGAGCAGGCGCAGGAGAAGGAGTATTACGTATCCAATCACGACCAGACGCAGCCTAAAAAAGTGGCTATCGTACTGGAAGACTGGAATAATCTTACCATAGAGGGAAATGGGGCGCAGTGGGTGTTTCATGGCCGTATGCTGCCTTTGGCTTTGTTGCACTCCGAGAATTGTGTGTTTAAAGATTTCAGCATTGATTTCGAGAATCCGCAGATCGCTCAGATACGGGTCGTCAGAAATGATCCTGCCGAGGGACTTGCCTTTGAGGTGGCTCCTTGGGTGAACTACCGGATTACGGCTGATTCGGTGTTTGAAACGTATGGAAAAGGCTGGACAGCCCGTCAGTCGACGGGTATAGCCTTTGAAGGGAATACCAGGCATTTGATTTACAATGCCGGGGATTTGTATTATTCGACCAAAGGTATTCGGGAGATCGGTGAGCGTGTGCTGTTGGCTCCCGCCTGGAAGGATGCCCGCTTGGTGCCGGGTACGGTGATCGCCATGCGCACCTGGTACCGGCCGGTGCCCGGAATTTTTTTGTATGGCGACAAAAATACCGCTTTGTATAATGTAAAAGTCCATTATGCAGAAGGCATGGGATTGTTGGCGCAGCTGTGTACCGACATTACGATGGAGGGTTTCGGCGTATGTCTGAAGGGGAATGACGACCCCCGTTATTTCACGACACAGGCGGATGCTACTCATTTTTCACAATGTAAAGGAAAGATCGTTTCCCGGAATGGATTGTACGAAGGCATGATGGACGATGCGATTAATGTACATGGCATATATTTGAAAATAAAGGAAAGGATAGACGATTATACGGTCATTGCCCGCTATGAACACGATCAGGCTTGGGGATTTGAATGGGGCGGCGTGAAAGATAGAGTGCAGTTTATCCGTTCAAAAACCATGGAAGTGGTAGGCGAGGAAAACGAGATTGCGGCTATCCGTCCTTCCGGTAAATCTTCGGTATTGGGAGTGCGGGAGTTCGAAATCCGGTTTGCCCGTCCTGTCGATCCTGCCGTAAACGGAACGGAAGGCTTCGGAGTGGAAAATCTGGCTTGGACTCCCGAAGTTTATTTTGCCGGTAATACTATTCGCAATAACCGGGCCCGGGGTTCGTTGTTCAGTACTCCGCGCCGTACCGTTGTGGAAAAAAATCTTTTCGACCATACTTCCGGTACTGCAATATTGCTTTGCGGAGATTGCAATGGCTGGTATGAGACCGGGGCCTGCAGGGAGGTGCTGATCCGGAATAACCGTTTCATTAATGCACTTACCAGTCTGTATCAGTTTACCAATGCGGTTATTTCCATTTATCCTGAAATTCCAGATCTGAACGGTCAGAATCGGTATTTCCATGGCGGTAAGAAAGGAGCTATCCGCATAGTGGATAATTATTTCGATACTTTTGACTTGCCTATCCTGTATGCAAAATCAGTAGATGGCCTGGTATTCAAGAATAATACGATTGTAACCAACCAGGAGTACAAGCCTTTTCACTGGAATAAGAAAAAGTTCTGGTTTGAGCGGGTAATCAATCAGCAGATCGAAGAATGATGCTGCCGGATGGCGAGGCATTTCGCATGAGCTCCGTTCCTGAAAGAAGACAAGGGACGGAGTTTTTATTTCAACGGAGAGACTGTTTGAAAATTCCGGACATTTCTTGAGAATCGGATATTTGATTTCAGTATTCCATAGGGGGCTACAAATGAATAAAGGGCGCCCAAAGTCTTGGGACACCCTCTTTCATTGTAAGGTGAAAAGGTATTAAATTTGATTGACGGTGACAAGCTGATTCATTCCGGTTTGTACCGCTTCGATGTTCATGGGAATCAGGTTGTGGTGACGGGGCGGAAGAGATTTCTTCAGTCCTTTTTCCAGGTTGTTGAGGTTGATAATGGGCTTCACCTTTAAGAATGCTCCCAGGATAATCATGTTGAAAATCTTAGGATTGCCGCTTTCGGCAGCCAAACGGGTCCCTTCGATCTGGTAAATGTTGATGTCTTTCCGGGTGGGATGATGCGTAATTCCGTTGGGATCGTAGATCAATGTTCCTCCGGGTTTCACCAGGGATTCGAATTTGTCCATGGATTGTTGATTGAGGACGATTGCAGAATCGAAAGTGTTTAATACCGGTGAACTGATTCGTTCATCGCTGATGATTACGGTTACGTTAGCCGTTCCTCCGCGCATTTCCGGACCGTACGAAGGCATCCAGGAAACTTCCTGGTCTTGCATGATACCTGAGTAGGCAAGGATTTTACCCATTGAAAGCACTCCCTGACCACCGAATCCTGCTATGATAATTTCTTCTGTCATAAAGATAAAATTTACAATTAAATGTTGTATCCTTTACGATCGGGGGCAAACCGGCTCCCGTCGTAAACCTAAATCTGTGGTTTTAGATGTCTTTGATATCGCCCAACGGGTATTTTTTAAACATGTTGTCCCGCATCCATTTATTGGCATCTACCGGAGTCATTTTCCAGCCGGAATTACAGGTGCCTACCACTTCAACAAATGATACTCCTTTTTGCAGACGGGTATTCTGAAAGGCTTTTTTCAGTGCCGCTTTGGTTTTTCTTACCGCTCCGGGAGTGTCTGCGCTTTGACGGGTGACGTAGCATGTGCCGTCCAGCTGGGCCAACAATTCTGTTATTTTCATCGGAAAGCCGTTTAACTTGGCATCCCTTCCGTACGGGGTGGTGGAAGTCACTTGTCCCAGCAAAGTGGTCGGGGCCATCTGGCCTCCTGTCATTCCATAAATCGCATTGTTGATGAAAACGACTACGATGTTTTCGCCCCGGTTGCAGGCATGCATGATTTCGGCACATCCGATGGAAGCCAGGTCACCGTCGCCCTGATAAGTGAATACGTATTTCTCCGGGTTCAGGCGGCTTATGGCAGTCGCTACGGCGGGAGCCCGTCCGTGGGCTGCTTCCGCCCAGTCGATATCGATGTAATTATAGGCAAATACACTGCATCCTACCGGAGATACTCCGACGGTTTTATCCTGAATGCCTAACTCTTCGATTACTTCTGCAATTAATTTATGAACCACGCCGTGGGTACAGCCCGGGCAGTAGTGCATAACGTTGTCGGTAAGGAGTTTGCTCTTCTGTACGACAATATTTTCTTCTTTTATAATATCTGTTAATTCCATCTTATCCTGTTTTTGATTTATGACTTTTTATTGAACTGCCGGTCTCTTGTGACCATTTTCTATCCGTTCAGATCATAAATTTGGTTTTGAGTGCATCCACAATTTCTTCAGGGGTAGGAACTACACCACCCATACGTCCGTAGAAATCGACTTTGGTTTTCCCTTCGACAGCCAGGCGAACGTCTTCTAACATCTGACCTGCACTCATCTCTACCGACATAAATCCTTTCACCCGGGTGCTCATTTCAGCAATAGGACAGGTGGGGAAGGGATATAGGGTGATGGGACGGATAAGGCCTACCTTGATTCCGGCTTCGCGGGCCAGCTGTATAGACTTTTGACAGATTCGTGCGCAGGAACCGTAGGCTACAAAGATGTAGTCGGCATCTTCACAGTTAAGGGCTTCGTAGCGCACTTCGTTGGCTTCGATTTCACGGTATTTCCGTTGTAGTTTTTCGTTGAAGAGCTCCTGACGGTGGGCTTCCAGTTCCAGTGAGGTGATGACATGTCTGGGGCGGTTCTTTTTCCCCGTTAAGGCCCAATCTCCGGATATTTTTTCAATTTCTTCATCTGTCCACCGGGGAGTGAAATCCGGAAGAACAACCTTTTCCATCATTTGTCCGATGACGCCGTCTGCCAGTACCATCGCCGGGTTTCTGTATTTGAATGCCAGTTCGAAGCCTAAAACGACAAAATCACTCATCTCCTGAACCGATGCAGGTGCCAGGACAATTAAATGATAATCACCGTGTCCGCCTCCCTTGGTGGCCTGAAAATAGTCGCTCTGTGAAGGCTGGATGGTTCCCAAACCAGGACCTCCGCGCATGACATCTACCACCAGACATGGAAGTTCCGATCCGGCGATATAGGTGATTCCTTCTTGCTTCAGGCTGATGCCGGGGCTGGAAGAAGAGGTCATTACTTTTTTACCGCATGATGCTCCGCCGTATACCATATTGATAGCGGCAAGTTCGCTTTCTGCCTGCAAAACCACCATGCCGGTTTCTTCCCACGGTTTGCGCAGCATAAGCGTTTCCATGACTTCAGACTGGGGGGTGATCGGGTATCCGAAATATCCGTCGCAGCCACACCGGATGGCTGTTTCTGCAATCACTTCATTCCCCTTCATTAATTTTACTTCTGCCATATTTCTTGTAATTACGAATTAACTGTTTTGTTTACCATTATAGATTTGTTGTATTGCAACTCCTGCTGATTTGCCGGTTGATATCCGATCTCTGGCTTTACTTTATCTCTTGTTTGTATACCGTGATAACAGAATCGGGACATACCAGGCCACAACTGGCACAGCCGATGCAGGATTCGGGATTTTTCATGTAGGCATAGTGATATCCTTTCCCGTTTACATTAGGATTTAGCTCAATCACTTTTGTCGGACATGCTACGACACACAAACTACATCCTTTGCAATGTTCGGTGTCCACAACGATTGCTCCTCTGAATTTTGCCATAATCTTAAAAAATTATAATTTATCGAATAATTGTATATTTTCGTTATGCTTTGTTATTCATTCTGGGTATAAAATTACAGTTTTGTAAGAAAACTGCAAAAAAAGAAGGTGGTATTTTCTGTTTTTTTTATTTGCCCTTTTGTCGTCCTTCATGATCCTTCCTGAATCGTTCGATTCTTTCTTTTAAAATATCCATTTTTTCCAATCCGATTTGTGACACGCAGACTCGCAGGCCTTCCTTGGTGCTGCCGCATCCCTTCAGGGTGATCGAGGAGATGCCGTAATACAGCAATTCCTTAGCCAATTCAGCGCCTGACATCCCGGGATAGTAAATGGTAAAGTAAAACCCATGGGCCACATCCTTCTCTCCGTCCTTGTCGTAGACGATTTTAAACCCGGCCTCCAGGTAGTGTTTTTTCATGATTTCGGCTCTTTTGCCGTATTCTTTTACTTTTTCCAGAATATTGAGAGAGCCTTCGTTGGCTGCTTTCAGGATGGCGGTCATGGCGTACTGCGGAGAATGGGCCGTTCCCGATGTCTGGGTGTATATTAATTTGTAGGTTATGGTATAGCCTAACTTTTCAGCATGGTAACGTTCTTTCAGGTGTTCGTATTTTTTATGGAATAACCGGTCGGAGATACAGAGAAGTCCAAGACGCTGTCCGGCATAGCTGAACAGTTTGGAGCTGGATATCATAAAGATATAGTTGTCCGTATATTTGGCAACTGTCGGCTGAAACGGAGCTATACCGGGATGCGAAAGGTCCGCACGGAAATCCATGGCGAAATAGGCCAGGTCTTCCAGGATTATCGTATTGTATTCCGTGGCCAGCTTGCCGATGATTTCCAACTCGGTTTCGGTCAGGCATACCCACGAAGGATTGTTCGGGTTGCTGTATACGATGGCGGCTATATTTCCCTGATCCAGGTATTCCCGCAATTTTGCCTCCAGTTTTTCTTCCCGGTACTCGTAGATATCAAAAGTGATATAGGGTTTGCCTATTACTTCCAGTTGTGTTTTCTGGACCGGAAATCCGGGGTCGATAAAAAGGACGGTATCCTTTTCCTTGTAGCATTCCGTCAAGGCCATAAAAGCGACATAAGAGGCCTGCATGGAGCCTACCGTAGGAATGATGCATTCCGCCTGCATATCGATGTCCATGAAGTTTTTTATGAAGCGGGAGGCTTCGGCGGAGAGGGCCGGATGTCCCTCGAGCATGGGATAGAATTGTGCAACACCTTGTTCTAAAGCACGGATTTCCGCTTGTGTGCCGATGGCTGAAGGAGGAAGTCCAGGAACTCCCATTTCCATGCGAATAAATTTCTCTCCCGTAGCTTTTTCCAGTAGATTGGTGAGTTTTACCGTATCCCTGATTGAAGCATCGTCGAGATTGCTGATGCCGCATTGCGCCATCGTTGCTTCAACCAGCTGTTTTTCAATCAGATTATTTTGCATGATTTCCGATCAGATTATTTTTACATTTTGAAACAATAGTACAAAAATTAATTGAAAAAGCCAATTTTTGCCGTAATTTTACTTACAATTAATCAAATTTCTATCGTTTGCATATTTCATTTTGTTGAAGCGGCTGTTAATGAAGCGGTTTTTAAAAAATTGAACGAAATGTAAGAAAGATGAGGATTATTCGATAATTTTGCCGGAAGAGGTTTTGAGAGGAAAAGAAACAATCGGTTGGATAATTAAAAAAGCAAGGACTTGAATCTGGAATTATTTATTGCGCGGAGATTGCTGAAAGGGAAAAGCAGGAGAGCTGTGTCGGTGCCTATTGTAAAGATAGCTGTGGCCGGGATCAGTCTGGGGGTATGTGTCATGTTGATTTCCGTGTTTGTAATTACGGGTTTTAAACAGGAGATTACGGCGAAATTGTCGGGCTTTATGGCTCATTTGAATATCACAGCTTACGACAGCAGCGATTCCTCTTCCGGGAACGGGATGCACTTGTCCGATACTTTGCTGGGACAGTTGCGCCGATTTCCGGAAATAAGGCAGGTTTACCCTTATGTGAATAAGCCGGTCATTTTCAAAAGCAAGGAGGAAATACACGGATTGGTGCTCAGGGGGGTGGATAGTACTTTTGACGCTGGTTTTTATCTGGAGAATCTTGAGGCAGGAGAAATACCGGACTTTTCAGGCGACAGACTTTCGGATGAAATATTGGTTTCGGCTTCTGTGGCTCAGATGTTGAATGTAAGGGCCGGCGACCGTTTGACTGCTCATTTTGTGCAGCAGCCGCCGAGGGTGCGGGTGTTTACTGTAAAGGGTATTTACGATACAGGATTTAAGGAGTACGACGATTTGTTTGCTGTCTGTGATGTCAGGCATTTGCAGCGTTTGAACGGCTGGGAACAGGATCTTTTTACCGGAGTGGCGATAGAGCTGAAAGAGATCGGTCAGATGGTGGCGGTTGCAGAGAAAACGGACGATTTGCTGTCTTCGGACGAGAGTGGTTATTTTTTTAAACTCACGACGCTGAAAGAAACGGCGCCTCAGATATTCGATTGGCTCAGTTTGTTGAATATAAATGTTGCCGTCATTTTGATTCTGATCATTTTAGTGGCCGGTTTCAATATGGTATCCGGGTTGCTGATTTTTATTCTGGATAAAACGACTCTGATCGGTATCCTGAAAGCGTTGGGCTATCAGAATATAGCTTTGCGCAAGTTGTTTTTGTATGTGGCTATGGGATTGATACTGAAAGGAATGTTGGCGGGAAATTTATTGGCTTTTTTGCTGGGGGGGCTACAGCATTATTTCAGCATTATAGGATTGAATCCGGATACGTATTACATGGACACGGTTCCTGTGAATTTTAACTGGGGGTATATTATTTTGTTGAATGCCGGAGTTTTGGTTGTCTCCGGATTGATGCTGATTGTGCCGACCATGCTGATTTCATCTGTCCGGCCGGTCAAGGCGATACGCTTTGAATAAGGAAATATGTGAGAGAGGGGAGGAAAAAGAATGGGTGTCGTGTAAAACGGAAGGGAAAACGCCGGGAATGGAAAGAAAATGTAAATGATGGACTGGAAAAATTTTTTTTATCAGATCATAATGCCTCACCGCAGAGGAATCATGGGAACGGTCATTTTTCACCTCCTGGCGGGAATTTTTTTGCTTAGTCTGGAAATTTTACGGGTGAATGTTCATGCTGAAATGGAAATTACCGTAGAGGCGCCGGATCCGGAAGAAATTCACAGGCAAAAAGAAGAACAGGAAAGGAAAAAAGAAATCCGTCAGCAAAGCGCTGCCGAAGAGGTGGAAAAAATGCTCCGTTCCATCGCCGTTAATGAAAATGTTAAGAGCCGGGAGCCGCATCCGGAAACGGATGTCCGTGAGTATGTGGAAGAGATTCTGAATGAACTGCATGATAACGGTGATCCCGGTCGGTATCAGGCCAGAAAGGATAAACATTACAGACAGGATAGTTTGCAAAATGCGCGTGACCGGAAGGAGCAGGAACTGGATTCGTTGAAATCCACTTTTTATTCGGGAAAAAGCAGTGTGAGTTATAACCTGAAGGACCGTTATGCCCGTTTTTTACCGATCCCTGTTTTTAAATGCGAATTCGGAGGGACAGTGGTTGTTGAGATTTGGGTGAACCCTAAGGGGGCCGTCCAGAAAGCTGAGGTGCTCGAAGAACAGTCGGAAGCGGACGACTGTCTGTGGAGAGTGGCTGAGGATGCAGCCAAACGGTCCCGTTTTAATGAGAAGCCGGATGCTCCGGCTATGCAGAAGGGAACGATCACGTATCATTTTGTGAAGCAATGAAGGAGAGACTTGAAGATTTCCGGGACATCTGGCTATCGGTGATGGAGTTGTTTTATCCCCGGATATGTGAAATTTGTGGGAAAAGTTTGGTTGGGGGAGAACGATACATGTGTACGCATTGTTTATCGGATTTTCCGTTTACCGATGAAGCTTTTGAAACCGGGAAGGCCCTGTTGGAAGGATACCCTGAGCATTATCGTCCGTTGAAGTTGTATACCCTCTACTACTATAACAAGTATAGCGGATACAAAAATCTGATTTATCTGATAAAATACCAATCCTACCGTCAATTGGCGCAATATTTGGGGATTATGCTGGGAGAAAAAATGAAGGGGTCTTGTCTGGCCGATTGTATTATCCCTGTTCCGTTACATCCGAAGCGGGAAAAGTTGCGTGGCTTTAATCAGGCGGCGGAGATCGCCCGGGGAATAAATCAGGTGCTTCACCTGGAACTGATGGAAGACGTGATTTTGCGGACAAAGAACAATGTATCCCAGACCGGAAAGAATGTGGCAGAACGTTTGAAAAATACAGAGCATATTTTTTCTTTGGCAGCTCCTGAAAAAATCCGAGGCAGACATGTTCTTTTGGTGGATGACGTCATTACTACGGGTGCGACTATCGGCTCTTGTCTGCAAATGCTTGCCCGGGCTGAAGAGGTGCGTTTTAGTCTGGGGTGTCTGGCCCAGACGGTTTAACTTTTTTACCTTTTACCTTTTGCCTTTTATTTGAATAACTTATCTTTGTAAACTGAGTAAAACAGGAAAAAATAGACAAGCGGATGAAATTTTGGAATCAGAATATTTTTCGTTGGGATTGGCTGGGGGCTGTATTCGTGGCTCTTATGATATATGCATGTGCAAACAGGGGGTATCCGGAAGGTGGCCCGAAAGACACCACTCCGCCGGTAGTGGTCAATGAAGTGCCGGTTTCATTCACAAAAAATTTTGATAAAAAAAGAGTGGAGGTCTATTTCAATGAATTTGTTCAATTGAAAGATATAAATGAAAAATTCGTGATCTCGCCTCCCTTGAAGAAAAATCCTAAAGTAAGCCTGAGAGGAAAGTACATTCTTGTCAGTCTGCCGGACTCTTTGAAAGAGAATACTACCTATAGCATGGACTTTGCTGATGCTATCGTAGATAATAACGAGGGGAATCCTCTGGGATATTACCGGTATGTATTTTCTACGGGAGATGTGATTGATACGCTGGAGCTGGGCGGAACCGTGGTAAATGCCGAATCTGGAGAACCTATGGTAAATGTGATGGTCGGTCTGTATGCTGAGCAAACCGATTCCCTGCCGCTGTTGCAGATGCCTGATTATATTGCCCGGTCGGACAGTTCGGGGAATTTCAGGCTTACTAATCTCCGGAAAGCTGTTTACCGGGTAGTGGCTATGTCGGACGAAAATAAGGACAAAAAATATACTCCCGAAGACGAGATGTTCGCTTTCCTGGATTCTACCGTTCTGCCGGTAGTGATGCCTATGGTGAAAACAGATACCTTCAAGATCATTCAGCAGATTGTAGGCCGGGATACCGTAACCTCTGACAGCATCGTTACTTCGGAATATCTCGCTTACGGTCCGGAAAATCTTTATTTGCGCATATTTCAGGAAAAGGCAACCCAATTGTACCTGAGCGATGACAAACGGGAGGAACGGGAAAGGCTGGATTTCGTATTCAGTATACCGGGAGACAACCGTTTGACGGCGGAGGTGTGGGATACCTTATCGGCGGATCCCTTGCCTAAGGATTGGTATATCAAGGAACATACGGCGGGAAATGATACGATAACCCTGTGGATCAAGGACTCTACCGTTTATAAGCGGGATACCCTGAGTCTGATTCTGACCTACCTGCGGACGGATAGCACCCGGCAGCTGAGTACTTTTTCGGATACCGTTCGTTATACCTTTAAGGATAAGAAAAAAGCCGAGTCTAAGGCTAAGAAGCAAGAAGAGAAAAAGCCGGAGGTCGATTATCTCGGAATCAAGCCTACAATCAGCGGCGATCTGGATCTGAACGGAAGGTTGGGACTTGAATTTGACCGTCCTTTGGATAAAGCCGCTTTGGAGCAGGGCATCCGGGTACTGGAGAAAGTGGACACTCTTTATCAGCCGGTGGCCTTTACTTTGCAGGAAGATAGTCTTAAAATCCGGTTGGTATACGTAGATGTGCCCTGGAAACCCGGAAGTGAGTATAAGCTCGAAATTGATTCTGCGGCAATTGCCGATATATATGGCCGTTTTAATAACAAGTTGGAGAAAGGTTTTAAAGTCCGGTCGGAAGAATATTATGGCAGAGTGCTTCTTTCGGTGAAGGGAGTTACCGGAAATACCCTCATTCAGATGTATAAACCGGATTCGGGAAAATCGGATAATGGAAAACGAAAGTATGAGGTGCTTGCAGAAAAGACGATACAGCAGGATGGTGAAGTGGTTTTCGACCTGTTGCCCGAGGGGAAATATCAGTTCAGAGCAATTCAGGATACCAATGGAAACGGAATTTGGGATACCGGATTGTATTTAAAGCATCAGCAGCCTGAGGAGATCATATATTTGCCGGTTGAGATTACCGTCAAACAAAATTTTGACATTGAACAGGAATTTAATTTGTCGGAACCGTATAACGAAAAGGGGGATAAATAGACATGAAGAAAAAAATTGGAATATTGATGCTGATACTGTTGGGAGGATTTCCGCTCTTTTCGCAGTCAAAGTATCCTGTAGCAGAACGTTTGGTGTATACGGGATATTATAATTGGGGGTTTATTTGGATGGAAGCAGGGCAGGTCGAGTTTTCTCTGACAAAATCCGATAAGTATCCTGATGCCGTGAAATTGGAAGCCATCGGTTATTCTTCCCCTAAGTGGGACTGGATTTTTACGCTGCGGGATACGCTAATATCGCATTATAATACGACAACCTTTTTGCCTTATGAATTTTCGCGGAAAGCGCATGAGGGAAATTACCACAAGACATTTGACTACGTGTTTAATTACCGGGATTCCGTAGTGATCGGGGATATCAACCGGATCGGAAGATACCAGCGCCGCGATACGGTGAAGTTGCTTCCCGGTACTTTTGATATGCTCTCCGTGGCATGGATGACCCGGGAACTTGATTTTGACAAATATGACAAGAATGATTTAATACCTATACGTGTCCTGATAGATAGCAAGATATATGACCTGTATGTCCGTTATTTGGGGGTGAATAAGGTTAAGATTGCCGGACGGAAGCAGGAGTGTTATGTTTTTTCTCCCCTACTAGTGGAAGGCGATGTATTTAAAGGAGGGGAAGGGATGAAGGTCTGGGTGAGCAAGGACGATTATCGCTTGCCTTTAATGGTGGAGGCCAAAATTCTTGTGGGCTCTGTTAAAGGAATCCTGAACCGGGCTGACAGTAAAATAGAGAGGTAATGAAATGACAAAACAACATATTATGAAAAAATTATCCTTTTGGGCAATGGCCATTTTTATGGGTGTACTGACGTTCGCTTCTTGCAAAGATTCCGGAAGCAGGGCGGGCCTGCCTGCTGTAACCGGAGCAAAAAACGAATTACTGGTGGTGGCTCCTCAAGGGGTCTGGAAAGGGGCTGTGGGGGATACGATCAGGCAATTTTTTGGCCGGGATCAGATCGGTTTGCCTCAGTCTGAACCTATATTTGACATAATTAATCTGCCTCCTTCGGCTTTCGATAAAAACATTAAAGCTCATCGGAATGTACTGGTGGTTTCTATTTCCAATAAGGTGGATTCGGCTTCTCTGACATTTTTTGAAAGTCCTTGGGCGCGTTCGCAGAAACTTTTTAAGATTTCAGCTCCCGATACGGAGGAGTTTTTTAAAATTTTTGACAGGAATAAGCAGATGATGATGGGGGTGTTTCAACATGCCGAACGGGATCGTTTGATCGGAGTATATAAAAAGACTTCCGATAAAAAGATTTTTGATACCTTCAAAGACAAGTATCAAATGTTGTTGTATTGTCCGGGAGGATATAGGATCAACAAAGATACGGCCGATTTTGTCTGGATTTCTTCAGAAACAGCGATTGACAGCAAAGGCCTGATCTTTTTCCAGAAGCCTTATGAGCATCAGAGTCAGTTGGATTATCAGGTCGTACTTGATCAGGTAAACGAAGAACTTAAAAAATACATTCCGGGCCCTCTCGACAGTACGTGGATGGCTTTGGACCTGAATGTTCCGATGAGTGCCGCTAATTATAATTATGACGACAAGCATTATGCTTTTCTGGTCAAAGGCTTGTGGACGGTGGTGAACGATTTTATGGGAGGCCCTTTTGTGCTGAACGTTGTGTTGGATCAGGAAAACAACAGAGTGATTTATATGCTGGGATATGTATATGCTCCCGAAGGGAAAAAGCGGAATAAGATCCATCAGGTGGAGAGCATTATGTTTTCTATGGAAATCGATTATCAGGAAGAAGAGAAAAAGTAAGGAATGAAAGTTTTCGGGTGCTGTATCAGTTGTTTGCTCTGGTGTGTGGCAAGTTATGCCGTAACTCCGGGTGTGGAAAATTGGGAAGCTTACGCTGCTTTGCTGAAAGGAAAGAAAGTGGGGCTTGTGGCTAATCAGACTTCCAGAGCAGGGGATCGGCATAGTGTGGATTTCCTTCGGGAACGGGGAGTTGAGATCGTCCGGATTTTTTGTCCGGAGCATGGTTTCCGCGGAGATGCGGATGCCGGAGAATCAGTGGGTGACGGTAAGGATAAAGCAACCGGTTTGCCCGTCATTTCTCTGTACGGGAAGAAAAAAAAGCCATTGCCGGAAGATTTGCAAGGCATTGAAACGATGGTTTTTGATATGCAGGATGTGGGGGTGCGTTTTTATACATACCTGTCCACATTGCATTATGTGCTGGAAGCTTGTGCCGAAGAGGGAATTCCAGTGATTGTCCTTGACCGTCCTTGTCCCAATGCGTTTTATGTGGACGGGCCGGTTTTGCAAGAGAGGTTCAGTTCCTTTGTCGGTATGCATCCCGTGCCTGTTGTCTATGGCATGACGATTGGGGAATATGCCAGTATGATCAATGCTGAAGGTTGGTTGAACCGGGGGGTGAAATGCCGCTTGAAGGTGATTCCTTGCCTGGGATGGGAAAGATCGATGACTCTGGCATTGCCCGTAAGGCCTTCTCCTAATCTGCCGGACAGTGTTTCTGTGATGCTTTATCCTTCGGTATGTTTTTTTGAAGGAACTGTCGTGAGTGAAGGTCGGGGAACTGAAACGCCTTTTCAGCTTTTTGGCCATCCGCATTTAAAAAATATGCCCTATGATTTTACTCCCCGCAGCATTCCGGGAATGAGTAAATCTCCCAAGTGTATGGGGGAGCTTTGTCACGGAATGGATTTGAGGCAAGAGTATGAGGAGGTGAAAAGCGGAAGATGTTTGCGGTTGGACTGGTTGTTGACGGCCTATCGGAATTATATCGGTAAAGTCCCGTTTTTCACTCCTTTTTTTGATAAATTGGCGGGTAGCGATCAGTTGCGGAAAGATATCGAGAGCGGAAAAAGCGAAGCGGAAATCAGGGCTTCCTGGCAACCCGAACTGGATCGGTTTATGGAGATAAGGGCAAGATATCTGATGTATGAATAAAGTGAGACTTTGTCAAAAGTATTCCCTTAAACTGAGACTGCCGGGAGATTGTCGGTTGGGGTTTTGAACCATAATACGGTATTTATTGGGATTCAGTAACCGGCGTGACTTCATTTTTTATGCATTGCAGATGCAGGAATCCTGAAAAGAATCAGTGTCAGGCTTTCGACGCAGTCTCACTCGATTTAGCACTATTTAAATCATCAGCTTACTGAAATCGGCTGAGATGTATACCATTCATCTTTCATTATTTATTTTGCTGTCTTGTTTTTCCCTTTTTTCGGTCTCTGGACGTTATCGTTAGGCTTGGCACCTTTTATTCTTCTGCGGCTTTGATTTTGCAAAAGATTGAAGTATTGATTCTGAGCTTTATCGCGATAATCCTTTACAATCTGAGGATATTCGGTTAAGTCTTCTTTCATCATTTTTCTGAAGGTATTGATACTCACAGGTACTTTCTGCACTACATGATTAAGGTAAATTTCAATTAAGGAATGGCCACCACGTTTAAGATATGGTTTTGCGATTTGCTGCACTTCATAAGCCAGTCTCAAATAACCGTGTTGTTTTTCAGTGATTTTCTTCTCAGGCATAAGATTTGTCGTTTAATGAGTATTTTAGATTTAGTGAATGGTATTCGTAGATTATAGGTTTACCAGAGGTGAAATATGATCGTGGTATATATAACGGAAAAGAGGACCGTCGTGAGGTTCGGTCGTCTCGTCCGTAAGATCCCGGAGATCGGAGCAGGCGGCATGATGGTTTATCCGGGTTTCGATATTCATGATTCTCGATAATTGGAGCACATCGGCAATCAACTGTATATTTTTTGTCAGATTGCTTAAAGTGAGGTGGGTGTGATGTAATCCGGCAATCCGGTTCATGGAGATAAGGCAGTTGATGGTACTACAATCCATAAATTGAACATAACGAAGGTCCAGAATGATGTGGAGTTTGTGCTGCATGGATAACGGGAGTAAGTATTTCTTTATATTATTCACATGAATAATGTTTAAGCGTTTTACTACACAAAGAAGTACTATGGTCTTTTCTGTTTGAATTTTTATTGACATAATTTTCTAATTTTTAAAAATGTTGGCAAAAATTGTTAATTCTATAATATGATTCAAGCAGTTTGCCAGATGTTGTTACATAAAAGATTCAGGAAGTTCCTTTGTAAGATAAGTAAAATATATGATCGATTTTGAATACTTATCAGTTTGTCTGTTCATTGTTTTGAAAATAGATAAGTAAAACGTATGTATTATTTGCGAAACGTTGGCATAGATTTTTTGCCGTATTCCGGATCAGGAAGGGCCGAAATTTAGTATGAAGAGGGGGATGGGCAGCATTCCGGATTGGGCGTTATGCCCTTATATTTATGTGTCCGAAACAGCAGGGGAAAGAATTAAAAGCCTTTGGGTCCCGCATGTTTCAGTGATAAGAAAGTGAAAGTAGATAGAGGGGAAAGAGGTGATTTCCGGGCATTGTGGACAATAAAGGGGCTGGTGTGATTTTCAGACAGCCCCTTTCCGGTGATATATAAAGTTTACGAATCAAACCTACCGTTCAGTATATGAATTTCCCGAATTCACTGATAATGGTAAGCTTATTTCCTTCGCCTTCGTCGTTGTCGTAGCAACGGCCGACGATTCGGGCATCGATGTTGAAACTTTTTGAAATGGCGATGAGATCCTGAGCCAACTCTTCCTCTACGTAGATTTCCATCCGGTGTCCCATGTTAAAGACCTTATACATTTCTTCCCAAGGAGTTGCCGATTCTTGCTGAATCAGACGGAACAGCGGGGGGACCGGGAAAAGGTTGTCTTTGACGATGTGCATGTTCTCTACAAAATTCATTACTTTGGTTTGAGCGCCTCCGGAGCAATGAATCATGCCATGGATTTGTGAGCGGTATTGATCAAGTATTTTTTTGATGACCGGAGCATAGGTCCGGGTCGGGGATAAAACCAGTTTGCCTGCATTCAGGTCCACACCTTCTACACTGTCGGTGAGCTTGCAATGGCCGGCATACACCAGGTCGTCCGGAACTCCGTTGTCAAAGCTTTCGGGGTATTTTTCAGCCAGGTATTTGGCAAATACATCGTGCCGGGCTGACGTGAGTCCGTTGGAGCCCATGCCGCCGTTGTATTCTGTTTCATAAGTCGCCTTACCGTACGAAGCGAGGCCTACGATGACATCGCCGGGGCGGATGTTGGCATTGTCGATCACGTCTTTCCGTTTCATTCTGCAGGTCACCGTTGAATCGACAATGATGGTACGCACCAGATCGCCGACATCTGCCGTCTCTCCGCCGGTGGAATAAATGCTGATTCCTAGTTTCCTGTATTCCGCCAACAATTCTTCCGTACCATTGATAATTGCAGCAATGACTTCGCCGGGAATCAGGTTTTTATTGCGGCCGATGGTAGAGGAGAGTAAAATATTATCGACAGCACCCACGCAAAGCAGATCGTCGAGGTTCATGATCAGTGCGTCCTGGGCTATTCCTTTCCACACCGACAAATCATCGGTTTCCTTCCAGTACATGTAAGCCAGAGATGATTTTGTCCCGGCGCCGTCTGCATGCATGACATTGCAATAAGCTGCGTCTCCGCCCAGATAGTCCGGAACTATTTTACAAAATGCCCGGGGAAAAATGCCTTTGTCTATGTTTTTTATTGCGTTGTGAACATCTTCTTTCGAAGCTGAAACGCCGCGCTGATTATATCTTTCGTCTTTTCTCATAACCTGAAATATCAATGTATAAAATATCCCTGCTTCGTTTTTAGAGGGTTGGCAGCATTTTAAACGGTATGCTATGTGGATGCAAACATACACAAAATGATTTAATGTACCAATTTGCGTTCGGTCAATTTATTTCCTGAAGGTAGCGCGCAGCAGGGCGTATATGCGCCACCAGATGATCAATAGTAGCGGGAAAGTGATCAGCATGCTGACCGAAGGAGTTGTGTGTAAAAAGTGTCTGACGGTGTAGGCGATTCCTTCCACTCCGTTCCAGGGATTCATGGCTACCCAGGTAAAACGGTATTCCCGTCCGACGGCACTCATGGATAAGGCGGAACAGGCCAGCACTAATATCAAAAACGAAAGGATCAGAAAAGGTATGTTGATATTTTTCATATGGATGGTTTTGAGTGTGCCCTGCGAAAACAGCCGGTCGCAGAAGATTTATGCAAAAATAAATATTCCTTTTTAAGTTGCAATACATGGGCGGATTTATAAAATTAAGGTGTCTGAAAAAGACACCTTAGGCACAATGGTGCTTATGAAGATCAGGTTAGTTTAGTAAAGCGATACGGTAGATTAAACGGAGCCGGGGAGGAGAAGGTTTCAAAAAGATAAAGAAGCGGTGTGCAGGGAAGTTGGTAAACTTATCCCCTGAAATTTGCGTATAACCTTGAAAAAGGCTATGAGAAGAGAGTTTGACATTCCGAAAATGGAAGAAGTTTGGGAACGCGACCGTAAGTTGCTGTTTGCATTGCAAAAGTCAATGGGTTTTATTCCGAACATTTATGCATTTATGACCCGCTCGGAAACGGCTTTGAAACGGTTCCTGGATTTTATGAATGCTCCGACCGTTTTTGATGATGTGCAGGCAGAAGCGATTCATTTAGTGGCCGCTCAGGTCAATCAGAATCCTTATTGTCTGGCAGCCCACACACTGTTGGCCAAACAGGCTGGTTTGACGGAGAAACAGATAGAAGCGATTCGTAAAGGTAATGTCACCTGGGATGAAAAACTCTGTATTTTGGTAGATTTTACCTGCCAGTTGGTGACTGACCGGGGGAAAGTAAGCCCCGAAATGGTGAATCGTTTTTACGGTGCCGGATTTACGGATGCCTGCCTCGTGGATTTGATCATGTTGGTGGGGATGTCCACGATTACGAATTATATCAGTAATGCAACCCGGATTCCGGTGGACTTTCCGGAGGCGCCCGTAGTTATCTGTCATTGCGATTGCAAAAAGTGATAAAGGGCATGTAGTTGCACAAAAGAAAAATCACAGACATCGGATTGTCGGATGTTTGTGATTTCATGCTGTACTCGAGGCGGGAATTGAACCCGCACGGCCGCAATGGCCACAGGATTTTAAGTCCTGCGTGTCTACCGATTCCACCACTCGAGCCTCCTCTTGCGAGAGAGCGAAAAACGGGACTCGAACCCGCGACCCCGACCTTGGCAAGGTCGTGCTCTACCAACTGAGCTATTTTCGCATTTTGAAGTACCTTTTGCTTTTTGCGTGTGCAAATATAAGGCGTTTTTTAGTTTGTGCAAACATTTTGTAAAAAATAATAGGATATAATTGCTATATTTGTCGTGAAATTGGGACGGAAGTATGGAGAAGTGATCATTACTTGCTTAATAAAGAAATTAATACAGATTTGAACATGGCAGGGCAAAGAAAGAAAAGAGTAGCAGGTTCTTATTTTGTGTCCACACTGAGTATTTCGTTGGTATTGGTGGTGGTGGGTATTCTGGTGTTTATCCTGTTGAATGCAAGACAGGTCTCCGATCATGTGAAGCAAAATATAGGGTTCTCCATCATTGTTAAGAATAATGTGAACGAAGCGGAGATCAAAAAAATGCAGAAAATTTTAGACACCAAGCCTTTTGTTTCATCTTCGGTATTTATCAGCAAGGAAGAGGCTGCCCGGGAATTCAAGAAAGATCTGGGGGAAGATTTCGAAGAGGTATTGGGATACAATCCTCTTTTACCTTCGGTAGAGGTTAAGCTCAATCCGCTGTATGCCAATAACGATTCGCTTGCAGTCATCGAAAAAAGACTGCTTCAGGACGAACTGGTGCAGGAGGTGTCCTATCAAAAATCTCTCGTACACATGGTCAATGAGAATGTGAAGCGCATCAGTATCATACTTTTAATTGGCGGATTCGCGCTGATGCTGGTTTCGTTCACTTTGATCCGGAATACCATACACCTGGCCGTCTATTCCCGGCGTTTTCTGATAAAAACCATGCAGCTGGTCGGGGCGAAGTCCTCTTTTATTTGTAGGCCTTTTATACAAAACGGGATGTGGTGCGGCTTTCTGGGCAGCGTGTTCGCCAATCTGATTTTGCTGACTGGCATTTATTTCCTGCAAAAAGAGGTCGGCGGGGTTGTGGATCTGATGGATAAGCGGGTGATTATCGCCATGGTGGCTCTTGTCATGGTGTGCGGTATATTGTTGTCCTTGTTGTCTTCCTGGATGTCCGTGGCCAAATACCTGAGAAAAGACATGAACGATTTATATAATTAAAAATCAATCACTTTATAAATGATAATATGGCAATAAACAATAATTTGAAAAAAGGCATGCCGGACAGTAAAGCCGGTTTCCCCATTCCGGAGAGCAGTTATAAAATGATTTTGATCGGTTTGGGCATTATTTTGCTGGGGTTTGCCCTGATGATGGGCGGAGGAAGCCATAATCCGGATGAATTCAATTATGAGATTTTCAGCTTCCGCCGGATTACTTTGGCGCCGATTGTTGTATTGGCCGGTTTCGGATTTGTGTTCTGGGCGATCATGAGGAAGCCCCGGAAAGAAACGGAAGAGGCGGATTGACGGGAAAGTGGCCGATGGACCGGATATAAATAAAAATATGAATTAAAGATTAATCTTATGAGTTGGTTGGAAGCTTTAGTGCTTGGGTTTGTTCAGGGATTGACGGAGTTTTTGCCTGTCAGTAGTTCCGGACATCTTCAGATTTTCAGTTCTTTTTTTGGCGTACAGGGAGAGGAAAACCTTACTTTTGCCGTTGTCGTTCATGCTGCGACGGTTTGCAGCACCATCGTTGTCTTGCGGCATGAAATCCGGGAGCTGATCGGGGGAGTGTTCCGGTTTTCCTGGAATCCTGAGACGATTTACATCGCTAAGATCGTGTTATCCATGATCCCCGTGGCTGTTGTGGGGTTGTTTTTCAAGGACTATGTGGAGCAGATTTTCGGCTCGGGATTGACCATTGTGGGTATCGCTTTGTTGATTACCGCGGGATTGCTGGCTTTTGCCTATTATGCCCGTCCCCGTGCGAAAAAGGAGATTTCTTTCCGGGATGCTTTTCTTATCGGCATCGCCCAGGCATGTGCGGTGTTGCCGGGGCTTTCCCGTTCCGGTTCGACCATTGCTACGGGTATTTTGCTTGGTAATGAAAAGGAAAATGTAGCGAAATTTTCCTTTTTAATGGTATTGGTCCCTATCTTGGGTGAGGCTTTTTTAGATCTGATGAAGGGAGGTTTTTCGCCCGCCGAAAGCGGAATTTCCATGACGGCCTTGCTGGTCGGTTTTTTGGCGGCTTTCGTTTCCGGTTACCTGGCTTGCAGTTGGATGCTCAATTTGGTAAAAAAAGGAAAACTGATCTGGTTTGCCGTGTATTGCTTTGTCGTCGGGCTTGTGATTTTATGGGTCCGTTAGGCCTGCCGGTCCCGGCAGGAAGATCGGGATGCTGACCGCTTCAGGCAGACGGAACATGGAAAGAAAAGAATCGGAGCGGACTGCCGCATTCCGGCAGAAGGAGGCTTCGGCAGGAGGTTTGTATGCTCTTGTGCGGTCGTTTAAATCAAAATCTGAGGTTTGTGTGTAAAATATTGTATCAGGAGGAGGGTAATTTTCACGAAGGAGCTTTAATGGTGGTCGATAAACCGTTGAAGTGGACCTCTTTTGACGTGGTCAACAAAATCCGTTGGTGCCTGAAGCCCAGTTGCGGCAAGATTAAAGTCGGACATGCCGGGACCCTGGATCCGTTGGCGACCGGTGTTGTCATTATCTGTACCGGCAAATGGACCAAGCAGATCGAGATGTACATGGCTCAGGAAAAAGAATATCTGGCCGATATCCGCTTCGGTGCGGTCACCCCTTCTTTCGATCTGGAAACCTTGCCGGAAGGCCGGTATCCTTATGAGCATATCCACCGGGCCTATCTTGAGGAGGTGTTGAGACAGTTTACCGGAACCATTCTGCAGGTACCTCCCGCTTATTCGGCTATCCGGGTGGACGGAGACCGGGCTTATAAAAAAGCCCGGAAGGGGAATGGACCCGAGATGCCGAAGCGGGAAGTGTTTATCAAGGAGTTGGAGATCATGAAAGTTGATATGCCTGATTTGCAATTGCGTGTGGATTGCAGCAAAGGGACCTATATCCGTTCGTTGGCCCACGATATTGGCAAAGCATGCGGGAGCGGGGCTTATCTGTCCGGACTGAGGCGGATCAGAAGCGGAAACTTCTGTGTTGAGGATGCCAATAAAATGGATGAATTGGTTGCATTTTTACAAACAAAGTTGTAAATTGCGCCGTTTGTTGAAATTGGGGTATTTCCGTGCCGGAAGCAGGAACGGAAATATTCTGGTGTTTTGTTGGGCATAAGGAATAGTGTTAAATTTGTTAGGTCATTTATAAAACAATACAGAGATGAAGTTATCAAAATTCCGATATAAGCTGCCGCCTGAACTTATTGCTCAGTATCCCTCTGAAAACCGGGATGAGTGCCGTTTGATGGTATTGGATCGGAAAACCGGAAACATAGAACACAAGATTTTTAAGGATGTCATTGATTATTTCGATGAAAAGGATGTTTTTGTGTTTAATGATACCCAGGTTTTTCCGGCCCGTTTGTATGGGAATAAGGAAAAAACCGGGGCAGAGATTGAGGTTTTTTTATTAAGGGAGTTGAACCGGGATTTGCGGATATGGGATGTTTTGGTCGATCCGGCCCGCAAAATCAGGATAGGCAATAAATTGTATTTCGGAGAGGACGATAGCCTGGTGGCCGAAGTGATCGATAACACAACTTCGCGGGGAAGGACCTTGCGTTTCTTGTTCGACGGAGAGTATGAGGAGTTCAAAAAACTGTTGTACGGCTTGGGAGAGACTCCGCTGCCACGCAGCATTACCCGGAAAGTGGAACCGGAGGATGCTGCACGTTATCAGACCATTTTTGCCCGGCATGAAGGTGCGGTGGCGGCTCCTACCGCCGGTTTGCATTTTAGCCGGGAGTTGATGAAGCGGATGGAGATCAAGGGAATCGATTTCGCCTATATCACCTTGCATGTGGGGCTTGGAAATTTCCGTGAAGTGGATGTGGAGGACCTGACGAAGCATAAGATGGATTCTGAACAGATTTTTGTGAAGCGGGAAACAGTGGAAATTGTAAATGAGGCTAAGGAAGAGAAGCATAAAATTTGTGCGGTAGGTACCACTGTGGTCCGTACTTTGGAAAGTTGTGTTACCACCAAGGGACGGTTGACGGAGTATGAAGGCTGGACGAATAAGTTTATTTTCCCGCCTTATGAATTCAGTGTGCCGGATGCCTTTATCTCCAATTTCCATTTGCCCTATTCCACGTTGCTGATGATGGTCGCCGCTTTCGGTGGCTATGAGCGGGTGATGAATGCTTATGATGTGGCGGTGAAGGAGAAATATCAATTCGGGACCTATGGCGATGCCTTGCTGATCATATAGTGTTGGCATCGGACGAAGAGTAAATGTATACAGGTATGGCAGGTTGCGGGTTTGAGTTTTGAATCTGTAACCTGTTTTTTTTAGTTTCGTTTGACTAAAGGGATGATTAAAATTTATGCTATGATGAAAAAAATCCGATTCGTATGGATGCTCGGTATGGCGTTATTCCTGGTACAATGTGCTACGGTGCCCATCACCGGCCGAAAACAATTGCTTATAATGCCTGAAAGTGAAATGATGGCTATGAGTCTGACTTCGTATAATGATTTCCTGAAGGGAAACAAACTGTCGGTGAATGCTGCCGATAGCCGGAGGGTAAAGGAGGTGGGGGCGAGGATTGCCCGGGCTGTCGAAACCTATTTGAAATCCCAGGGTATGGAATCTTTAATTCAGGGTTACCAGTGGGAGTTTAATTTGGTGCAGAGTGGTGAAAGTAATGCCTGGTGTATGCCGGGAGGAAAGGTAGTGGTTTATGAAGGGATTTTGCCGGTATGTAAAAATGACGACGGCTTGGCGGTGGTGATGGGACACGAGATTGCGCATGCCATTGCCCGCCACGGAAACGAGAGAATGAGCCAGCAGATGATTGTTCAGGCCGGAAGTGCCGCGGCTGCCTATGCCTTGAAGGAAAAATCCGAACAAACGCAGGCTTTGCTCGGGGCCGCTATCGGACTGGGAGCGAATTACGGTGTGATGTTGCCCTTTTCCAGAAAGCATGAATTGGAGGCAGATAGGCTGGGGTTGATATTTATGACCATGGCAGGTTACGATCCCGGGGAGGCTGTCCCTTTCTGGACCCGTATGGCCTCCGGTTCCGGGCAGAAACCACCTGAATTTATGTCGACCCACCCTTCTGACAGCCATCGCATTGAACAGATCAGGGCATTGCTGCCGGAAGTGATGAAGTATAAAAAATGATTTTAATATGATCAAGAAGCATTGGATTATTATTTTATGGTGTTGTGCGCTGTCTGGGGTGATGCAGGCTCAGGAAGTCGGTTTTTACCAGGATTTCATAGAGCTGACGGACACCAAGCCTGTAGACCGGGCAAAATGGGAGTCGTGCAGGCGGCCTTACAATAGTGCCTGGGGAACTACAGACATACGCTATAGTAAGACCAATGTTCCCGATGTGGAAGCGAAAAACCGGAAATGGCAGGGAAAAGTCTGGAGGGGCGAGCGTGTCAACCTTCAGGCGTTGCTCTGGTCTACCAGGAATTGCAAGGATATTCAGGTGGAGGTGACCGATCTGAAAGGTCCGGAGGGCTCTGTGATCCCTGCTTCGGCGGTCCGGACTCATTTTGTGCGCTATGTGATGACGGACGAATTGAATAAGGATAAAAGAGGGGCTTGCGGACATCGTCCGGATCATACCGTTTTTGATTCGTCCATGGTTGCGGATATCCTGGACGTCAAAATGTTGCAGGATCTGGAAGCCTGCCATACCCAACCGGTCTGGTTGAATATCCGGACTCCTGAGGATATTCCGGGCGGGGTGTACAGGGGAAGAGTGAGCTTTAAAAGCCAAGAGGGGAAATTCGCTCCCCTGGACATAGAACTGAAAGTAAGTGAAAGGGTGCTGCCTGCCCCCCGGGACTGGACTTTCTGGCTTGATTTATGGCAGAATCCTTATGCCGTTGCCCGCTATTACGGGGTTCCTTTGTGGAGTGAAGCCCATTTTGAGGCTATGCGTCCTTTGATGAGGCAACTGGCCGATGCCGGACAAAAATGTATTACGGTGTCGATTATGCACGCTCCCTGGGGAGGTCAGACCGAAGATGCCTTCGAGTCTATGGTGATGCGGGTGAAAAAATTGGACGGTAGCTGGGAATACGATTATGCGGTATTCGACCGATGGGTGGAGTTCGTGATGTCTATGGGTATCGACCGCGAGATAAATTGTTATTCGATGATCCCCTGGAAATTATCCTTCCGTTATTACGATCAGGCTTCGGATGGTATGAAGTTCGTCCAGGCTAAGGTGGGGTCTCCGGAATACCGTGAATTCTGGTATCCTTTTCTTGTAGATTTCGCCCGGCACCTGAAAGCTAAGGGGTGGTTCGGGAAAACCACCATCGCCATGGACGAACGGCCGATGGATCAGATGCAAAAGGCCATTGCCTTGATCAGGGAAGCGGATCCCGGGTTTAAAGTTGCCTTGGCGGGCAATTATCACCCGCAGATCGAAAAAGATATCCATGATTATTGTGTGGGGTCGGGACAAGCTTTCCCGGAGGAGGTC
>CAZMAE010000033.1:0-6814 GCA_964564205.1 uncultured Odoribacter sp.
CGGCATCAAGAGCGTATCGCTACGCCGTACTTGAATAATCGACACTGCGGTGAGCAACTCCTTTTGTAAACGAAAGAGCCGCGGGATTCGATTGCGCTTGCCGGTTAGTCTTTGACATATTTTGCGGCTTTCCCCCGGAGCAGGGCATCCGTGTCCCGGAAAAAGCGGGTGTAGAGGAGTGAATCGCGTTCGCCCAGCAGATCGGGAGCATCCGGTTCGGGTATGGTGTAGTAGCGCAGGCACCCTCGTTCGAAGGGCCGGTAGACGTAACAGCTGAGGTAAGACATCTTGTAGTGCATCTTCCCGTTTTCCCGCCTGAGGTCTAACTGTACGTTTATTCCTCCGTTTGTGTACCTTTTCCTTTGATTGGAGATGAAATTGCCCAGGGAATAGACGGTTATGCCGCAGGTGTCTTGTCCGCGGAGGACATACTCTAGGGGCTGTACGACGTGGGGGTGGGAACCGATCACGATATCGGCTCCCTGTTCGTGCAGAAAGGCGGCGAGTTTTTCCTGGCCGGCATTCTGTTGATTGGCGTATTCCGTTCCCCAATGGACAAAAACAATGATATTGGTGGCGGAATCGAGCCGGGCCTTGCTGATTTGCCGCTTCATGGTGAACGTGTCGATCAGAGAAACCACCTGACCGTTGGGGACGGGGATACCGTTGGTGCCGTAAGTATAGCTGAGTAAAGCGATTTTGAATTGTCCGTGGCGGAGGTAGTGTGGCGTTTCTTGCAGCCAGGCGGTGGTGTCGGCGAATGTTCCCGTGTGGAATATGCCTAAAGAATCCAGAAAATGGAGCGTCTTTTTAATGCCTTCCGCACCTTTGTCGCAGGAATGGTTGTTGTTGGTTGTCAGAAAATCGGCTCCGCAGGCTTTCAGGTCGCGGGCCAATTGCCAGGGAGCACAAAAATGAGGATAACCGCTGAAATGCCGGTCGGAAAGGGTGGTTTCCAGATTGGCGAAAACGTAGTCTGCTTTGGCCCAGTAAGGACGGATATATTGAAAACAGGAAACGTAGTTGTAGTCTCCGGTCGTGTCTCTGGCTCCCTCTATTTGAGGGGCATGTTGCATGACATCGCCGGCAAAGAAAAGAGTGATGCTGTCATTTTCCGCTGTGCCGTAAGGCCGGAATTGAGCATGGGCGGCATGAACCATGATGAGGAGACTAACCGGAAGTAAAAGGTGCAGAGAGGATATACGCATCGGGCTGGACAGAGGATTTTATAAAAAAAGAGGTGATCTGAAAAAGTCGGAACATTTCTTTGAGAATCGGATATCCGATTTCAGTTTCCGATAGGGATACGAATAAATTGAGGGTGCCAAAACTCTTGGACACCCTCAACTTTTTAAGGTTGCGTACAGGAAATTATTTGGTTAATTCCATGTCGAAATCTGCTTCGGCAGGAGGAGTGCATTGTCCTCCGGTACAAGCCATAAATTCAACATAACCGACCAATTTGGCTTTAGGTGCGGTTAATTTTACCCGCTGAATGAAGGTGGCCGTGCTGGTAAAATACTTCAGGTCCATGTCGAAAGCCTCGCTATGTTCCGTTTTCGGTGTTGTCGTGGCTTTGAAAGTTCCCACCAATTCGATGCCTTGGGCTTCGTCTTCATCCAGATTGAACGTCGTGGGCAGCGGGCCTCCTTCCGGCAGCTGAGTGTCGTACAGGTGCCAATTGGCATCAATAGTGGCTTTGCATACAATATCATAAACGCCTTCACTTACTTTAGTTGAAGTGATTTGCCATTTTACCGGCTTCAATACCTGTGCCGTCAAACCGGTCGAAAATGCTACGGCCATCAGCACTATTGCAAATAATTTTTTCATTTTTCTTGAGATTAAATGGTTTTATCGTTTTACAAAGTAAAGAAATAAAATGATATCCCCGGTGTCGGAGGGGCGTTAAAAGTTCCTTAAAGTGTTTTTTTCACTTCCACTTCCTGGTAACCTTCTATGATGTCGCCCACTCTGACGTCGTTATAGTTTTCGATGTTTAATCCGCATTCAAAGCCTTTGGCCACCTCTTTGACATCGTCTTTAAACCGTTTCAGGGAGCCCAGCACACCGGTGTAAATGACAATGCCTTCCCGGATGACCCGTACTTTGGCCGTGCGGGTGATTTTACCGTCACGCACGATGCAGCCTGCAATTGTGCCCACTTTGGAGATTTTGAACGTTTCCAGTACTTCGATCGTGGCTATCACCTCTTCTTTGATTTCCGGCGAAAGCATGCCCTCCATGGCGGATTTCAATTCTTCGATGGCCTGGTAGATCACCGAATACAGCCGGATGTCGATTTGTTCCTTTTCGGCCAGTTTGCGGGCGCCCATCGAAGGTCTCACCTGGAAGCCGACGATGATGGCGTTGGAGGCCGCAGCCAGCAGAACATCGCCTTCTGTAATCTGGCCCACAGCTTTGTGGATGATGTTAACCTGAATTTCGTCGGTCGAAAGTTTAATCAGGGAGTCGGCAAGGGCTTCTATCGATCCGTCCACATCGCCTTTTACGATAACGTTCAGTTCCTGGAAGTTGCCGATGGCAATGCGGCGGCCGATTTCGTCCAGGGTGATGTGTTTCTGGGTACGTAAACCTTGTTCGCGCTGCAATTGTTCGCGTTTGTTCGCTAATTGACGGGCTTCCTTTTCATTGCTCATGACGTTGAATTTGTCGCCGGCCTGCGGAGCTCCGCTCAATCCCAGAATCAGGGCCGGTTCCGAAGGACCTGCCTCCGTCAGTTTTTCTCCCCGCTCGTTGAACATCGCTTTGACGTGTCCGAAATATTGTCCTGCCAGTACAATGTCGCCGACTTTCAGGGTTCCTGATTGTACCAGCACGGTGGCCACGTATCCCCGGCCTTTGTCGAGCGAGGATTCTATGATCGAGCCGGTGGCTTTTTTATGGGGATTGGCTTTTAATTCCAGCAATTCTGCTTCCAGTAAAACCTTTTCCAGCAATTCTCCGATGTTCTGTCCTTTTTTAGCTGCGATTTCCTGGCATTGGTATTTACCTCCCCATTCTTCCACCAGATAGTTCATGTTGGCCAGCTCTTCCCGGATTTTGTCGGGATTGGCGCCGGGTTTATCGATTTTGTTGATGGCAAATACAATGGGTACGCCTGCTGCGCTGGCATGATTGATGGCTTCTATGGTTTGTGGCATGACATTGTCGTCGGCTGCGACGATAATGATCGCGATGTCCGTCACCTGAGCTCCGCGGGCACGCATGGCCGTAAAGGCTTCGTGACCCGGTGTGTCCAGAAAAGTGATGGCCCGTCCGTCGGCCAGTTTCACATTGTAGGCGCCGATGTGCTGGGTGATCCCTCCGGCTTCGCCGGCGATGACGTTCGTTTTACGGATGCTGTCCAGCAAAGAGGTCTTACCGTGGTCTACGTGTCCCATCACGGTGACAATCGGCGGACGGGGCAGCATGTTTTCTTCGCTATCCTCTTCTTCCTCGGCGATGGCTTCCTGGATCTCAATGCTGACAAACTCTACCGTGTAGCCGAATTCATCCGCTACAATATTGATTGTCTCGGCATCCAGACGCTGGTTGATGGAAACGAACAAGCCCAGGGACATACAGGCCGAGATGACTTCTGTGACACTGATGTCCATCATCGTTGCTAATTCGGCAACGGTCACGAATTCGGTCATGCGCAGTATGCTCTTTTCTTTTTCCTCCAATGCCAGTTCGGCCTGCATTTTTTGCTGCATGGCATCGCGTTTGTCCCGGCGGTGTTTGGATGTTTGGGATTTTCCTTTATTGCCTAAACGGGCGAAAGTATCCTTGATCTGTTTGTCTACATCTTCTTCGGATATCTCGGCTTTTTCGTTTTTCTTTTTCTTCAGCTTTTTCAGCTTCTTTTTGTTTTCCTCTATACGGTTGTTTTTTCCGCTATTCGGATCGCTTTCAATCTGGATTTTCTCGTCCTGACGATGGATTCTTTTCCGTTTTTTGCGGGTATCCGAATCTTCCTCGTTCAAGGGAGCTGCAGGGGAAGAGGGAATCGGTTTGTTGACAGGAACAAGGGGTTTATTCCCTTTTTTCAGTTCTTTACGGTCGCGTTCCCGTTCTTGCTTGCTCTTTTTGGGAGGCCGGGTGCGCTGATTGATGGCATCGAGGTCGATGCTGCCTACAACCTTGACGTCTTTGAGTGCGGGCTGTGCCACTTTGAACGGAGTGACTTCTGCAGCTTTTTCAGCCGGAAGACTTTCTTCCTGAGGCTGTGGTTGCTCCTCCTCTTCCTCTTGTTTCGGTTCCTCTTTCTCCTCTTTCTCCTCTTTCTTCACTTCCGGCACAACAACCGGCTCACGTTCTGGGAGAGGGGCAGCTTCAGGCTGGGGGGCCGGCTTGCGGATTTCTTCCTCTGCCGGAGAAACCGGGGCTTTATGCTCGGCGTTTAAATCGATGTGGTCGACAATTTTTATTTTGTTCTCCAGTTTTACTTCATCTTTCACCGATATGAACTCGTCAGTCTCCGGTTTCTCATTTTCCAAAGAAACATTTCCGGCATTATCTATGCTGACGGTTTCTTTTTTCTTTCTGGTATTTTTTAAATCTACCAGAGAGGATTCTTTTTTCACTTGGCTGTCTGATGAAAACTCTTTTGCCACCAAGGCATAGTCTTCATCCGATAGTTTCGCGTTAGGGTCTGAGGATATTTTTCTCCCCTTACTGTGCAGGAATTCTACAATCGTAGAGAGTCCAACATTAAATTCTCGGGCTATTTTACTTAATCTTACTGCCATATTAAAAAATTGACGATTCGGGACGGATCCGGAAGCTGACTCAGTCAGACGATCCCCTCTATCATAAGTTGTATATTATTCTTCAAATTCCGCTTTTAAAATATTCAGCACTTCGCGGATGGTTTCTATTTCCAGGTCTGTACGGCTTTCCAGTTCTTCTTCGCTTAATTCCAATACGCTTTTAGCGGTGTCGCAACCTACCCGTTTTAATTCGTCGATGATCCAGCCGTCAATCTCGTCTGAGAATTCGTCCAGATTCACATCTTCCTCCTGAGTCTGATTGACTTCCCGGTATACGTCGATATCATAGCCTGTGAGTTGGCTGGCCAGTTTGATGTTTAAACCTCCTTTTCCGATGGCCAGGGAAACCTCTTCGGGATCGAGGTATACATTTGCTTTGTGAGTCTGTCCGTCGATTTCGATGTTTTTAATTTTAGCCGGATTCAGCGCCCGGGTAATGTATAACTGCAAATTGTTGGTATAATTGATGACGTCTATGTTTTCATTTCTCAGTTCCCGGACAATACCATGGATACGGGAACCTTTCATGCCCACGCAGGCGCCGACGGGATCGATCCGGTCGTCATACGATTCTACAGCTACTTTAGCTCTTTCTCCCGGCACCCGCACTACGTTTTTGATCGTGATGAGCCCGTCGAAAATTTCCGGCACCTCATTTTCGAACAGTCGCTCCAAAAAGACCGGAGAAGTACGGGAAAGAATAATATAAGGATTGGCGTTCCGCATTTCCACCCGGATGACGACCGCCTTGATCGTATCTCCTTTCTTGAAAAAATCAGTAGGGATTTGTTCCTGCTTCGGCAATATCAATTCATTACCTTCGTCATCCAATACCAACATTTCTTTTTTCCATACCTGGTAAACTTCGCCCAGGATGATCTGGCCCACTTTGTCCTTGTATTTGTTGTAAATATTGTCTTTCTCCAATTCCAGAATCCGGGCAGAGAGATTTTGACGCAGGGCCAGGACCGAACGGCGGCCGAAATCCTTGAATTTGACTTCGTCGGTTACTTCCTCACCGAGCTCGTAATCTTCGTCGATTTTTTTAGCTTCGCTTAACGTGATTTCCGTATTGGGGTTTCCCAATTTGTCGTCTTCCACTACTGTACGGTTCCTCCAGATTTCCAGGTCGCCTTTGTCGATATTGATGATGATGTCGAAGTTTTCGTCCGTACCGTATCTTTTCAGCAACATATTTCTGAAAATATCCTCTAACACTCTCATCAGAGTGGCGCGGTCTATATTCTTGAATTCTTTAAATTCTGCAAAAGAATCGATCAGATTGATGTTTTCCATTTCAATTTTTTTAGCTTTATATTTTAGTGATTATTTGTTCATGGTTTTCTGATGAACCGGAAGAATCAGAATTTGACGATGTCTTTGATTTCGCAAATCTCTGCCCGGGGAATCACCCGGACGACAGTTGTCAGCTCTTTCTTCTTTTTGCCTTCGGCGGCGATCTTTTCCTGGTATTCCAGTGTAATGTTTTCTTCGTCGTAGGCTTTCAGCAAACCGGTCAGCTTGCTGTGGTCCTGCAACTTTACCTCTACCGTTTTATTCAGGTTTTTCCGGAACTGGCCTTCCACTTTAAAGGGATAACCGATCCCGGCACTGGATACGGTCAGTTCGAAGTCCTCCGCATCGCGGTTCAGCCTGGCTTCCAGCTCGCGGCTGATTTCGATGCAGGTTTGCAGGTTCACTCCCTGGAGGGAATCGACATATAATTCGATGGTATTATCCTTGGATATTTTCAGGTCTACCAGGAATAAATCCCGGCTTTCAAGGAGTGGCGCCGCTAAGGCTTTGATTTCTTCTGTTTTCATATTTCCGCAAAAAATGGTTTGCTGAGCTTAAAAAGAAGAGGGGACTGCCGTCCCCTCCCTTTTAGCTGTTTTGCTAAGTCCCTGCAAAATTAAGTTTTATTCTTGAATTACAAAAGATATCCGGGTAAATATTGGTGAAAAATTGAAAATTCCGGTTTCCTCCGCGGCTTTGGGGAAAATATTTTACCCGGAAAGGAGTCTCCGGCTTCCCGGACG
>CAZMAE010000034.1:0-1558 GCA_964564205.1 uncultured Odoribacter sp.
TCGTCTATTCGGGTTCTTCCGTATTCCCGCATTCAAGATAATCCCCTTTCATGCGGTTTTTATTGGAAATTCTGTCAAAAATGGCAAGAGCGCCGATCAGAGCGCCGAACAGTGCCAGAATAGATGTGAAAAATTTTAACAGTCCTTTCATCCTTTTGCCTCCTTCGTATTTTTTCTGATTCGGGTTTTTCTTTTTTTCATCATATCGGATTTTCGCCGAAATGTCAATCACATAAACGGCGCGAACAGGTGAAGAAGCGCCTGCTTCAGCTTCAGCCGCACCGGACGCTTTTTCCAATCCTCCAGTCTGATTTCGGACGAATGCGATAATATGCGGTTGAAATCATCCCGGATATCCAAAACCGTACTGTTGTCACACAGCCAGGCCCCACATTCAAAATGAAAAATGAAGCTTCGGTAATCCATATTCACCGTGCCGATCGTAGCAACCTTATCGTCCGAAACAAAAAGCTTGGAATGGATAAAGCCGGGCGTGTACTCATAAATTTTTACGCCTGCCTCCAAAAGCTCTAAATAATTATACTGGGTCACAGGATGGACATACCACTTATCCGGAATATGCGGTGTGATGATTTTAACCTCCACGCCTGCCTTGGCCGTCATCACCAGGATACTGGTCATGGTGCTGTCAATGATCAGGTAAGGCGAAACGATGTAAACATATTTCCGCGCCGTGCTGAGAATCTGCATATAAATTCCCTCAGCCGGATTTTTTTCACTCAGCGGGTCGTCGCTGTAGGGAAGAACAAATCCGTCGCTCTCCGCAGGGCAGTCAGCCATATGCGCCGGCATGTTGATGGGCTCATTGGTCGTAAATTCCCACATGCAGCAGAACATGGCGAGAAAGCTTTTTACGGCGTCCCCCTTTAAAACAACGGCGCAGTCCATCCAATACCCGAAGCGGGTTTCCAGATTTGCGTATTCATCCCCGATGTTGATCCCGCCGGTTACGGCGACCTTGCCGTCAATGACCGCAATCTTCCGGTGATTCCGGTTGTTCATAAAAACATTCATAAACGGCTTGATCGGATTGAAAATCGAAACGGAAATCCCATCCGCCCGAAGGCCGGTAATGAAGCCTTCATGCTGCCGCTTAATGGAGCCGAAGTCGTCAAATATAATCTTGACTTCGACGCCTTCTGCCGTCTTTTGCCGGAGAATGGCATGAATCTGATCCCACATGGCTCCCTCCGCCAGGATAAAAAATTCCATGTAGATATAGTTTTCGGCCCGGGAAAGCTCCTCCAGAAAGCAGGGCAGGAACCGTTCCCCCGGGGAAAGATATTCCGCCGAGGTATGCTCGTACAGCGGGTAGCCCGATTCTCCCGACAGATAGTCTGCCTGGCGGGAATGCCCCAGGTCATAATACCGCAGGCGGTCATAAACCTCAGGATCCCTTTTTAAATAGGGCATATAGCGCGCCTCGCATTTCTCCATCTTCATTCGCAGCGACGGCAGAACGCGTCCGCCGCCCCAGAGCAGAAAGACCGAGATCCCGAAGATCGGAAAGACAAGAATAAACACAATCCAGGCAATT
>CAZMAE010000035.1:0-20619 GCA_964564205.1 uncultured Odoribacter sp.
ACGAAGAAGCCCCCGCCTATTTCCCGCAACGACAGCTGGCGATCGGGAAAGCCCGGACTCTGGGATTTAAAACGACAGACGAAACCGGTCACTCCTCACAAAACAAACAACAACAATAACTATGGCAACAATATCAAGACAACAATACAACAACCTTTACGGTCCTACCGTAGGAGATAAAATCCGTCTCGGCGACACCGGACTGTATGCAGAAATCACAGAAAACCTTTGCACATACGGAGATGAAGTGATCTATGGCGGAGGGAAAACCCTGCGCGACGGTATGGGCCTGGCCAATACCGCAACAGCCGGAGGGGGAACCCTGGACCTGGTGATCACAAATGTAACCATCATCGATCCCAAGTTAGGCGTCATCAAAGCCGATGTAGGAGTGAAAGACGGTAAAATTGCAGGCATCGGAAAAGCCGGAAACCCCAACATCATGCAGGGGGTCAGTCCGGATCTGGTCACCGGCGCCGCAACCGACGCCATCTCCGGCGAACACCTGATATTAACTCCCGCCGCCATCGACGGACACGTTCACATGATCGCCCCCCAGCAAGCCTTCCATTGTCTCAGCAACGGCGTAACCACATTGATAGGCGGCGGCATCGGGCCGACCGACGGGACCAACGGAACAACCATCACCTCCGGCACCTGGAACATGGAACGCATGCTCCAGGCTGTCGACGGGCTGCCTGTAAATTACGGATTTCTGGGCAAAGGCAACTGTTCGGTACGCAGACCTCTGTATGAACAAATTCTGGCCGGTGCCTGCGGTTTCAAAATCCACGAAGACTGGGGCAGCACTCCGGCAGCAATCAGAGCAGCCATGGCCGTGGCTGACGAATTCGACGTACAGGTGGCCATCCATACCGACACCCTCAACGAAAGCGGATATGTAGAAGATACCATTGCCGCCATAGACGGACGCACCATACATACCTACCATACGGAAGGCGCTGGCGGAGGACATGCTCCCGACCTGCTGAAAGTTGCTTCTCTGGCCAATGTCCTCCCCTCATCGACCAATCCAACCCTTCCTTTCGGCATAAATTCACAAGCCGAACTATTCGACATGATCATGGTATGCCACAACCTGAATCCCCAAATTCCTTCCGATGTTTCCTTTGCAGAAAGCCGGGTAAGACCCGAAACACAAGCGGCCGAAAACATCCTGCACGATCTGGGAGTGATCTCCATGATCTCGTCCGATTCACAGGCCATGGGACGGGTCGGCGAAAATTTCATGCGAGCCTTCCAAATGGCCGGCTATATGAAACAGGTAAGGGGAAAACTCGACGAAGACTCCGATCAGAACGATAATTTCCGCATCCTGAGATACCTGGCAAAACTCACAATCAACCCCGCCATCACTTACGGATTTTCCGACCTTTTAGGCTCAATCGAAAAAGGGAAAATGGCTGACCTCGTATTATGGGAACCGGCATTTTTCGCCACCAAACCCAAATTAGTCATCAAAGGCGGAATGATCAACTGGGCCATCATGGGCGATCCGAATGCTTCCCTGCCCACTCCGCAACCGATATACTATCGTCCGATGTACGGAAGCTTCGGCAGTGCACAGCCCAACAGTTGCGTTTCTTTTGTCTCACGCGCTTCATATGAGTCAGGAATCAAAGAAAAATACAGACTCCAACGGACCGTCTATCCCGTTCACGGATGCCGTCAGATCGGCAAAACCCACATGGTCCTCAACGGGAATATGCCGAAAATCGATGTCAACCCCGAAACCTTCGAAGTGTTCATCGACGGGAAACAAACCAGCGTCAAGCCGGCACAGAAATTTCCTTTAGGCCAGCTTTACTGGTTCAGTTAACCGTAATTCCGGACACCAATCATAAACCAGAAATCCATACTACTTATGAAAATGTATACCGAGATTATCGGAAACATGATAACCGATCCGGTCTGGGCGGACAAACTCAGCGATGCCACCATCGACTACCTGGATCTGGATCAGTGGACAGCACAAAAAAGCCGTTTTATCGCCCGGAACAATGAAGGGACCCCCTACGGCATCGCCCTCAAACGCCATTGCCGGATTGAAAACGGAGATATCCTGGAATACGATGCCCCCCGGCACAAAGCTGTAGCCATCCGTATCGCCTTAAAACCCGTAATGATCATCGACCTGCAAAAAATGGCCGGAAAAAATCCGGAGGAAACAATCCGCCACAGCATCGAACTGGGACACGCCATAGGCAATCAACACTGGCCCGCCATCGTCAAAGGTACAAAAGTCTTTGTGCCGCTAACAGTCGACCCCAAAGTGATGCTGAGCGTCATGGACACCCATCATTTCGCAGACATCAGCTATACATTCCAACCGGGACAAGAAATCATCCCCTATCTGGCACCACATGAAATCCGACAGCTTTTCGGAGGATGTGCCCAAGGAACCCCTCATCTGCACACCCACGAACACCTACCCAACGGCAGCCATGCACCCGGACATACAGGACCAGACACCAGCAACTCCGTTCATCCCCTTCCAGACAGACCGACACCCCGACACAATTAAAACACCAAAACCACTATTCATTCACCGACCTTTCAACCTGATATGACAACCGACGACATCACCCGGATGATGTTTCTTCTGGAATTTTCCGATTCCGCTTTTCCGGTGGGTACTTTTTCATTCTCCAACGGATTGGAAACGGCAGCCTTCGAAGGAATAGTATACAATGCCGACACCCTGGAACAATACACCCGGACCGCTCTCCGGCAAACCTTACACTGTGACGGCATTGCCGCTCTGCAGGCATTCAGGGCCGCCGGCAAAAACCGCTATCCGCTCGTCAGAGAAGCAGACCGGCAGCTGATCTTATGCAAAATGAATACGGAAGCCCGGCAAATGCTTACCCGGACGGGCAAAAAAATGGCCGAAATCTGCTCGCAGATCCGTGAAAGCCAACTGCTCTCCCGGTGGCTCGACGAAATACGTTCGGGGAAAACTCCCGGCACCTATCCCGTAGCCCAAGCCATTTGGTTTCAGCAAAACGGCGCTGCCGAAAAAGACCTTTTTGCAGCAGTCGCATACGGCGCTGTCAATATGATACTGAACGCCGCCCTTCGTTGCGTCAGGGTTTCGCACTACGAAACTCAGGCCATCTTATACCGCTTGTGCGGGATAGTCAGCCAAGATTACCGGACCGTCCGGCAACTCAGTATTGAAGATATGTGTACCTTTGCCCCGGAAACAGACATTTTAGCTTCCATGCACGAAAAAGGCAAAATGCGAATGTTTATGAATTAATCCATTAAAAACGAATAATGAATAAAACGTGTCGAATCGGAATCGGAGGTCCTGTCGGATCGGGCAAAACCGCACTGATCGAAGCCATCACCCCCTATTTCCTGAACTCAGGACTTCAGGTCCTGATCATCACCAACGATATCGTAACCACAGAGGACGCCGAACATGTCCGGAAAATGCTGAAAGGCTACCTCGCGACAGAACGGATCATCGGCGTAGAAACAGGAGCCTGTCCCCACACCGCCGTCAGGGAAGATCCCTCGATGAACATCGCTGCCGTAGAGGAAATGGAAGCCAGATTCCCGGACAGCGACATCGTACTGATCGAGTCGGGAGGCGATAACCTCACCCTCACCTTCAGCCCCGCCCTGGTTGACTTCTTTATCTATGTCATAGACGTAGCCGCAGGGGATAAAATTCCCCGGAAAGACGGCCCCGGAATTTCCTGTTCCGACATTCTCGTCATCAACAAAACGGACCTCGCTCCTTACGTCCATGCCTCTCTGGAAGTCATGCGCCGCGATTCCGCACTTATGCGACCCGGGAAACCTTTCATTTTCACCAACTGCATGACAGGCGAAGGCATCGAAGAACTTGTCGGACTCATACGGGAGATGGCACTTTTCGACCGGGTATTCCCCAAACAAACCGAGAATATGAAGCGATGAACGACTTTACCAACTGCCGGGAACTCGGCCCTTACCGGTCACAACCACAAGCCATGCACACAGGAACACCGGGCAAATGCGGCATGCTCGACTTGGTTTTCGAACTCGACGGACAACAGAAATCCGTCATGCGGCATTGGGACAGACGCGCACCCTTGATTGTACAACAGGAATTGTACTTCGACGAAAGCATGCCCGGAATGCCCTGCGTATATATTCTTTCGTCCGGAGGACCCAATGTCGACGGCGACCGGTATGAACAGCGCTTTACGGTGCGCAAAAATGCCTATGCCTTCATCTCGACCGGCGCTGCCACGAAAATTGCCGGAATGAAATATAACTTCTCCGGACTGACACAGCAATTTATACTCGAAGAAAATGCCTACCTGGAATATATCCCCGAAGCGACAATTCCCTGCCGCAACAGCCGCTACATCACGGACACTGAAATCATCATCGACCCCGCGGCAACCCTTTTCTATTCGGAAATATACACCGGAGGAAGAAAACACTACCAAGACGGAGAACTATTCGTCTACGATCTGCTATCCATCCGTACCCAAGCCCGACGACCTGACGGAACGCCTCTGTTCAGGGAAAAAATGATCATCTCCCCCAAAGAAAAAGATGTCCGGGATATCGGCATGATGCATCACTATGACGTATTCGGCAACGTCCTGGTTCTTACTCCTCCCCAAAAAGCCGGCAGCATATACGACAAAACCCGGGTATACATCGACCGCAGCAATCAGCTGGCTGCCGGAATCAGCCGGCTGCCCAACGACTGCGGATTGATATTCAAAGTGTTGGGCAAAGAAACTCAACCGGTAAAAAAAATCATCCGCGAATTCTGCTCCCTGGTTCGCATGGAAATCAAAGGAAAACCTTTGCCGGAGGAATTTATCTGGAGGTAGACAACAGCAACAAACACAAACAACAGGTGAAAGAAAAACAAATACCGGATCCTCATTCCGGACATCCGGTTTACAACAATATTAAACAAACAACAATGGAAACAACCACCACCCCTAAACTACCGGCAATCTTCTCCCCCGGTTTTTTCAAGCTATATTTCAAGGGAGCAAGCCAAGTCATGTTTCAGGAAAACACATGGACCGGCATCCTCTTTATGGCCGGCATTTTCTACGGAGCATTCGAGGCCGGCATGCCGGCGATAGCTTGGGGGGCTGTAATCGGAACCTTTACGTCGACGCTTACGGGCTATCTGTTGAAATATCCCGCAGAAAAAGGCATTCAGGGACTTTGGGGATTCAACGGCATCCTGACAGGATGCGCCTTGCCCGCTTTTTTAGATCATGTTCCCCTGATGTGGCTGACCGTCATCATATTCTCCGCTATGACCACCTGGGTGATGGCCGGCTTAAACATGCTATGGGCACCCACCAAAGTGAGTACCCTCACCTTTCCTTTCGTACTGACCACCTGGATTGTCCTGATGGCTGCACGGACCATGCACGGACTCCCCGATTCAGACCTAGGAACTCCTGAACTGCCGGGGAATTTTTCCGCACTCCCCGACACCAGCTTCAAAAGCCTGGTGATATATTGGCTGAAAGGCATCAGTCAGGTATTCCTGATCAATTCCTGGGTAACCGGCCTACTCTTCCTGGCCGGTCTGTTCATCAGCAACCGATGGGCGGCAGTCTGGGCCGCTATAGCCTCAGCAGCATCACTCGCCATTGCCATTCTGTTTCAGTGCAACGGGAAAGACATCGCCGACGGCCTGTTCGGATACAGCGCCGTACTGACCGGCATCGCCTTAGGAACAACCTTCTACAAGGTAAACCGACGGACAGCCCTATGGGCATTGACCGGGATTTTCGCTACCGTATTCGTACAGGCCGGCATGAACACCTTCCTCGCCCCCATCGGCATCCCGGCCTTGACGGGCCCCTTCTGTGTGACCACCTGGCTGTTCCTCTGGCCCCGCCTGAACCTGGAGAAAACAACCTCAAATGTCTAACTTAAACATAATACAATGTTCAAAGCAATGTTAATCGCCGGAGCAGGAGGTTTTATCGGAACCTGTCTCCGCTTTCTGGTCGGCAAACTGGCCCGTTACATGACAACCGGTCCTTTCCCCTGGGGAACCTTTGCCGTCAATATCATCGGAAGTTTTGTCATCGGCATCTTCTTCGGCATGGCAGAAAAACACCGTCTGATCTCGGACAACATGAATGTCTTTCTGATCACCGGATTCTGCGGAGGCTTCACCACCTTCTCCTCTTTTGCCGACGATATGTTCCTGCTCATGCAAAACAAACACGGGAGCTACTTCACGGCCTATCTGGCCCTGAGCATCATCCTAGGCATCGCATCGGTATGGCTGGGCCGCAGTCTGGTAAAACCTGCCCTGTAATACCCTTTCTCCGGCTATCACCTGCCATTTCCACGCACACGGTGCAACCTGCCCTGCAACAGTCTTTCCCTTCCGATCCGCGATACATCCCGCACAACGGCACCATCGTACGGGATGTATCGCGGATTCTCAGCCATTCCTACAAATCAGGACACTGCTGCAAAATTTTCTGCATAATGACACCACAGGCCTCCGCATCCGCCAACGCATGATGATGATCTTTCAGATCAAATCCGCAATAAGCCGCCACAGTATGCAACTGATAATTCTCCAGACCTTTAAACCATTTCCGGGCCAACCGGTAAGTGCAATAAAACCGGTACCCGGGATACGCCATCTCATAAAAGGCATGCACAGCCCTCAGACACCCCTCGTCGAACACACTATTGTGAGCAACCAAAGGAATACCTTCAATCATCGGCACCACCTCCCGCCAAACGGTGGGAAAAGCCGGAGCATCTTCCGTATCTTCCCGGCATAATCCATGAACCCGGGTATTCACACGGGAATAATAATCCGGAACCGGATGAATCAAACTATACAAACGGTCCTCCACTTCTCCCCGGTTAACCACCACTACCCCCACCGAACAAACACTGGTCCGTTGCCAATTGGCTGTTTCAAAGTCTATAGCCGCAAATCTTTCTATCATAATCCCCGATTATAGCATGCTTTTCAGTTAAAAACCCAGCAAAGATAAATTTATTTCCCGGTAATAAACCATGAAAAAACAAGCAATCACTTTATAACTTTATCTATGAAATCTGTTACAGGCTTAACAGACGGCCGTCCGAAACTTTGACGTAAAATAAATTATTCCGAAATTTGCAAACACAGGGACAGCCATTTCTTGTCCCCGCAACACACAAAGTAAACAGAACCGACATGTACACTACACTGAAAAAGGTGATTGAAAATGCCTGGGACAACCGGGAAGCACTCACAGAAACAACAACCCGGACAGCCATCAGTCAAATCATCGAACTACTCGACAAAGGCCGGTTACGAACTGCAGAACCGATTTCATCCGGCTGGCAGATCAACGAATGGGTAAAAAAAGCGGTGATATTATACTTTCTGATCCAAAAAACAGAAACAATTACCACCGGCCCCTTTGAATTCCACGACAAAATCATGCTCAAACAGGACTATGCAGGATCGGGAGTACGGGTGGTCCCTCCCGCAGCAGCACGCTACGGTGCCTATGTAGCTCCCGGCGTAATCATGATGCCCTCATACATCAACATCGGTGCCTACGTGGATTCCGGCACCATGGTAGATACCTGGGCCACCGTCGGTTCGTGCGCCCAAATCGGTAAAAACGTCCATCTCAGCGGCGGAGTAGGTATCGGAGGCGTACTCGAACCCGTACAGGCAGCTCCCGTCATCATTGAAGACAACTGCTTCATCGGTTCGCGCTGCATTATAGTCGAAGGCGCACATCTCGGGAAAGAGGTCGTCCTTGGAGCCGGAACCGTGATTACCGCATCCACCAAAATCATCGACGTCACGGCCCCCACCCCTGTCGAATACAAGGGATTCATCCCGGCCCGCTCGGTAGTCATTCCGGGTACGAGAAAAAAACAATTCCCGGCAGGCGAATACGACGTTCCTTGCGCCCTGATCATCGGTCAGCGCAAAGCGACAACCGACCTGAAAACTTCGCTCAACAACGCACTGAGAGAATACGATGTTCCGGTTTAAAACCAACACACAAACCGCAAATTCAAATTACAGATCAAAGATTATACATGGAAAAAATTAAAGCAGCCGTAGTAGGATACGGCAATATCGGCAAATATGTAACGGAAGCGCTTCAATGTGCCACCGACTTTGAAATTGCAGGCGTAGTCAGACGCAATGCCTCCGTCATTCCGGAAGAGTTAAAAAACATACCGGTAGTCGAAAGCCTCCAAGAACTCCCGGGCGTGCAGGTCGCCATATTGTGCACCCCTACCCGGAGCGTGGAAAAATATGCTTCCGAAGCATTAAGCATGGGGATCAACACCGTAGACAGTTTCGACATACACACCCAAACCGTCGCCCTCCGCTCGACACTGGACAAAATCGCCCGTAGCCATCAGGCCGTATCGGTTATGTCCGCAGGCTGGGATCCGGGTAGCGATTCCATCGTAAGGGCATTGCTCGAAGCATGCGCCCCCAAAGGAATCACATATACGAATTTCGGTCCGGGAATGAGCATGGGACATACCGTCGCCGTCAAAGCCGTCAAAGGCGTCAAAGCTGCCCTATCCATGACCATCCCCACAGGCACAGGAATACACAGACGCATGGTATACATTGAACTGGAAGAAGGCTACAACTTCCACGAGGTCTCCGAAAAAATCAAAGCCGATCCCTATTTCGCACACGATGAAACCCACGTTCTGCAAGTCGCCAAAGTGGACGATCTTCTGGACATGGGCCACGGCGTAAACCTCACCCGGAAAGGAGTATCCGGGAAAACACAAAACCAATTGTTCGAATTCAACATGCGCATCAACAACCCTGCCCTGACCGCCCAAATCATGGTTTCCGCCGCACGGGCTGCGATGCGGCAAAAACCCGGCTGTTACACACTGATCGAAATCCCTGTGATAGACATGCTCTGCGGCGACCGGGAAGAACTGATCCGGCATCTGGTTTAAACCCGGATACCGGCAAAACCGTCCGACCGTCCCGCAACTACCCCATGTTAATGCTGAACGGCCGGACTGTTCGCCTCCTCCGGTTGAAACATGCGCCATCATACCCCGATGCGTTTTCCCCGGACCTATTTCCTTGCTCAACGGCAAATGACGGGATACTTATTATTAAACCGATAACCGATCCCCAACATCAGGTAATTCGGAGTCCGGAATTCCTGCAGATTGTAGCCAATGTGAAAAAAAGAATTGCGGGTAATCGCCACTTTGAGCACCAACATTTGATAAAATGCCCGGAGATCACCACCCCGGTGAAGGACATTAGTGCCCATTCCTATGCCCACCGTAAAATAAGGCATCACATATTCTGCCCTCCCGGAAATTCCGAGCGCGGTCTGAGCACTCAGGGGAGGCTTCACAAAATGCTGAGTCCCCGTAGAAAAAAAGTCTCTTCGCACAAATACATTGGCACTCGCGTCATACACCCAGTCCAAGGAAAGACCTGTCCGGAATTTATAACCGACATTATACATGGCGGCAACATTCATTCCAATCACTTTATAAGCAGAAGGAGAAGGTACAAACTCGCCGTTCTCCTCATATCCTTTCCGCCTCCATGATCCGAAAATCACACAGTCATAACTGAAATGACGGGGGAAACAAGGAATACCGGGCAAGACACGCAACCTTCCGAACGACTCCGGCCGGTTAAAACAATAGACCAACCCCACTTTAAAATCCGCCATATTCAGCCCGGCATTCGGGAAACGGGTATTACCGTTTGAAAAATGAGTCAGCGTCACCCCCGAAGTGAGGTCCAAACGGGAAGAAAGTACCCAGTTCAAATAAAAATTAGTATTGATGTAAGCATTCATCTCCGACCCCATCATCACATTAAACCTATTCCTCTCCCGGTCATAGACTTTCCAGCCCCGGGACACACCGAAATTCCATTCATAATTAAAGGAAAAGCGGGAAGAAATGCTAACGATACGGGCCCCTTGAAACAGGTATAAGGCCAACGGATTGCCCGCTTCCGACGGATTGCCGAAAGTAAAACCGGCCACCCCGATTCCCTGATAAACACCGCCGAAAATCCGGCCGGTCAAAGAGTGGGGACGATACTGAAAAGAATATTTCAGATGAGCGGACAGGGAATGTCTGACAGGCACCCCTGCTGCATTCATCCCCCGCACAAACGAATTGGTAGGCAAGACATAGCCAGGACGCACCTCCGCTTCAAGACGGTGTATAAAACGACTTGCATTCACCTCCTGAGCAACGATACTCCCGGAAAAAAGCAAAAACACGCCTGCAACCAACAATCGCCGCCTCATAATCCTACTTTCATTTTCATTTATACCCGGTTCTGCCATGTTCCGGTTGTCCGGGCCAACCTGCCCCCGGCAGCCATTCCTGATTTCCGGCTATCCCTTGCCACCGGACTTCATGCGTAATAGCGTTTAAAACATATATATACCCGACCCTTCTGTCCCCTCCGGATAATGCAAACTGTACAGACACTCAGCATATTTTTTTCCTGGGAGTGGTAGCCATGAAATCCTTCAAATAAAAAGGCTCGAAATAAGCAGTATCTGCAAATTTTTGCTCTTTAAAGCAAGCTTCGGCCAAAGGAATCAAGTGAGTGGCCGAAGTTTCCGCTTTTGCAATAAAACGGGCATTGGGAGAAGTGATCAGGTGACTGACCTTATCGCTTCCGTTACCAAAAAAACAGACTTTGCGTTCCGCCAGAACATCCGCAAAAGAATGCTCATCGATGATTACTGCTTTTGTGTCCGTCACAGGCTGGTTACTGGCATCGAACAAAGCGGTGTAAACCTCCATGCGACGAGCATCCAGCATCGGACAATACCAGGCATCCTCTCCGATTGCCGATGAAACCGACAATGCCAAAGCTTGCAGAGTGGGAATGGCAATCAAAGGCTTGCCCGCACCGAAACACAACCCCTTGGCCATCGACACCCCGATGCGCAGGCCGGTATACGATCCGGGCCCCATACTCACGGCAATAGCGTCCAATTGACAGACATCCAGCTGATTTTCCCTCAGAATTTCATCGATATATACCCCCAGCAAAACCGAATGATTCAATCCCTCGTTATTTTCTTTCACTGCGATCACGCTATTGTCCCGGGACAAAGCCACCGAACAAACAGTGGTCGACGTATCTATATTCAAAATTAAACTCACGGCAAAAATATTATTATAATCCGGGCGGTCTCATCCCACGGCAATCCGTCATTCATGAGATATCCGGCCGTCTCTCATTTCCTGATAATTTCAACCTCCCCTCTCATCCCTAATTTAATGATGGAGGAAGGAGAGGACGGCCGATGATCATTCCGGCGGTAATCGACAATATAATCCACAGCCTGGCATATCGTACTGCTGATCTCATCGAAAAAACGCGGCGAAGGTTCTCCGCTGATATTGGCAGAAGTAGAAACCAAAGGACGGTTGAACCTCGCCAGCAGCGAACGGGTAAATTCCTCCCGCGTAATCCGGATGCCTATCGTTTTGTCTTCGGCCAACAAATCGGGAGCAAGCCTCCTGGCATTGGGATAAATGATAGTTGTCGGTTTGTCTGCAACCTCGATCAAGTCCAGCGCTATACCGGGAACATCGGCATACGAAGCAATCTTGCCGGCATCTTCCAACAACACCAACATAGATTTGCGGTCCGGGCGCCGTTTTATTTCGTAAATGCGCCTGACTGCCTCAGCATTAGTGGCATCACATCCCAGTCCCCAAATCGTATCCGTCGGATAAAGAATGACGCCGCCTTTTTTCAGGACTTCCAATGTCCTACCGATCTCTTCTTTGAGTTGTCCGTTCATATTTTCCTGCATTCGATTGGCGAAAATACGAAGTTTTTCCGTACATCCTGCTTTTTATTTTTACTTTTTGCCACCTTGCAGAAAGTCTTTCCGTTCATTCCGGGGAAACGCCGGAATTCATCACAGACTTTAAAACAAAATGCCTGAAAACGGATTCTATACTAAACGCGACCTGCAGCAAGCGCAGACCGGCATCTGCATCAAACCACAACAACCAACGGCTCAGAAAAAAGAAGCGGTCTGCATACGGTATTCGTTAGGAGTACACCCCACCCGTTTTTTAAACAAACGGCAAAAATGCTGCGGATACTGAAATCCGAGAGTGTAAGCAATCTGACTGACAGTTGCATCCGTCTCCGCAATACGCTCCTTGGCCAATTCGATAATCTTTTGCTGAATGTGCTCCTGAGCCGTAACTCCGGTTTCCTTCTTCACCATATCTCCGAAATAATTAGGCGAAAGATACACCCGGTCGGCAAAATATTTTACAGACGGCAAACCGTCCCGCTCGAGCTGCGGACCCCTGAAATACTCCTCCAGCAATTTCTCGAACGTTGTCAGGGCATCCTGGTTAGCCACTCTGCGGGTGATGAACTGCCGTTCATAAAAACGCATACAATAATTGAGCAACAACCCGATATTCATAACGATCAACTCCTTGCTATGCCTGTCGATTGGATGTTCAAGCTCCATGCGGATCTTGCCGAGACAATCCATGACAATGCCCTTTTCCTGCTCCGAGAGATGGAGCGCTTCATTGACGGCATAAGAAAAATAAGTATAATTTCTGATATTTCTTCCGAGCGAAGTGCCCCGTATCAGATCGGGATGAAATACAACTCCGTAAACAACGGGATGGATCTCATCTTCCGACATATGGACCGTAGCCGACTGACCAGGGGCAAAGCACACAACAGTCCCCTCCTGATAATCGTACACTTGCCGTCCATAAGTGATATTACAGCTTTTGGTCTGCTTCAGATAAAGAGCATACATCCCGTAGTTCATCTGAACATGATTGACTATCCGGGTGGCTTTCGTCAAGTCCACAACGCTGACCAGCGGATGCAGGGTTTCAAGTCCGTACAAGCTGTTGTATTGATCTACATTCTCCAGTTTCACTATTTTATCCATAACCGTAGGTGTTTGCCGTGCAACAAAGATACGAAACAAAAGGATATCTTCAGGCAACAGTGCCGGCATATACCGCTGTATTTATTTATCTTTTCCATGGCTAAACGAACAACAATCACACATGACTACAATAAAAGTAAAATTCCGTCCGTCTGCTGCCAGCGACGGAGAGGGCACAATCTACTACCAGATCATCCACAACAGAGTGGCGCGTCAGATGACAACACAGACACAAATGTTGCCAAAGAAACGATACCACTTTTTCTTTTCTGCCGTTCGGCAACATTAAATGCATATCTGATTTTTTCATGCGGCAAAATTATTATGCATTTAATTGTCGGGCCGTATATCTTTTAACAATTCCGGTAGAAATTCCCTCCCGTTTATATTAAGCCAATCCGAATATAAATCGATGGACTGTTTGGGATAAAAGTGCTTGGAACCGTCAGCTTTTTTCATCATGGGCATATATTCAAGATTTTCTAATTTTATTCTTATTCTTTTCATATTTTCTAAAGTCTTTGATGAAAGAGGTAAAATACCATTCCCACCGTTTGAGTCTATAAATTCAAATAAGGGTAACTTGGCTTGATATTCTGAAGAGGGGTCGATAGATATGTGATATTTACCTTCATAATTGAAAAAAGGTTTTCTATTTGTTATATACTCCGATTTTCCGGTTCTATCATATATTACTTTAAAATATGAACATCGCAGGTAGCTAAGATATCCATCTCCTCCATAAACCACAAATATATTCAAGCTATCATTGTGATTATTCAATCTTGCTAAAAAATAAGATGTCCTGTCTATCCTACCGGAAGGTTTTACTAGTTGAAGAGATAGAGTCAGGTTTTCCTGAGCAAAACATGATGTAATATACCCTATTAGCACCAAGGAGATAAATATATATTTCATAATCTATACATTTTTAGTATCCAATGATTTCATTCCTCAACTATCTTTAAAGTTTAGTGTCCCCTCGTATGAACAAATGGTATGGGTCACTGGCATTTCATTATCATTGGGGATATTAGATTGAAGGACAAATGAAATATGATTTTCTGTTTTCGTAATAGAGTTTATCTGAACTTTTTGATTGTAAATTAATTTTATCTCTTTTTGAGTAACAGCAAATATGATCAATTTAGGTAGATCTGTTCCATAATGTTGCCCAATAAAGAAAAGAAACTCCATGTTATCAGATGACCTGACAGCAATAAAGTATCCGTTTTTACTATACTGGTTGAAAGGATAAGAATATTGATTTTCAGGGTTATTCAATTTTACAATACCGTCTGCATCTTTATAAGTAAGAACAAGTTGGCCGTTTTTAAAAAATTGAATAACATCAAAATCGCCAGGCTCATCGTTCCAATTAATAAATCTACCGGTTTTTATGTCATAGGTTGTCGAATCGATAGAAATTGAACTTGTATAAGCAGTGGAAAACGGTAGAGAGGATAAAGTATTATCTATGGCAGAGATGAAGCGGTTATCCGGAATCACATTCCCATCTTGGGTATAAGTGAATAACGGAATAGTTTGTTGAGAAAATGATGGACTACAAATAGTCAATAAGATGATTATTGTTGAAATTAATTTTATCATAGCTATTTATATTAAAGAATTTTACATCTTTATGTTTAGTTTTTCCCAAACTTCTATTTATTAATTGAGATTCAGTTTTCATATTAGCCCCTCTATCCATTGTGTTAGGTAAATCAGTATAAACTCCATTTCCACGCTTTTCTTGTTCCCCCCGGAACTATTACCAGAATTTTCATTATTTAATTCTTTAGAAGCAAATATATGATTATCCCTGCGGAAAATACAAATTCCAGCAGGGATTTTGTTGTTTCAATATGGACCGGCGTTTACTTCGTTTGCTGCTGTAAATATTTGCTTATCGGATACAAACCGCTACTTCCCCATTCGAAATTGTCCATTAATTCAAAGTTTGAAATATCAAATTCCATATTTTGGATCGTATGGTATAACTCTAGCCATTGTTTGTCGGTCATAAAATCTTTATCTTCCGCTCTGACATAAAAATTAATATCGAATATTTTTCCTTCTGCATTAAAGCGAAAGGTGATTGTAATATCTTCCTTGGTCGCTTTTTGTTTGATTTCTTCCGGAAGAGTTTTCAGCGCATTTTTTAACCATTTACTGATATTTCCGTCAATTCTTAAAGCCACCTTTATCTCCTTTCCGCAATTCATCCGTATCTTTCAAAAAATTCATCCATACCTTTTCAAGAATCCGTCCGTATCTTTTCAAGAATTCATCCGTATCTTTTCAAGAATCCGTCCGTATCTTTTTGAAAAAACAAGCGCTTGTTTTTTCAATTTGGTACGTACCAAATTGAAATTTCTCCCGTATGTTTTTGGAAAAACATACGGGAGAAAATCCGGAAACAACCGCATCTATTCCGGCCAAGGTATACCCGATTGCGATTTTATCCGGTTCATCAACCGCCGCGAAGGATAGAAACGGATCCTCACTCCCGCCCGGCACACCTTCAACCACACAGGCACAACATCCCCACGACACAGCAAAATTCCGAAGAGCATCCGTCCGTTTTTCGAAAAAGGCGTATCATTCAGATCCTATTTTTAGCGTTTGAAAAATCTCGCAAATCATCGTCATTTGCAAGCTCCAGTGCTTTGCCAATTGTTAAATTCCCATACCTATATATTTCTCAATTCTTATAATGTCTTAATCCCATCCTGAAAAGTCGGATATTTCAACTCAGGCAGCAAGTCTTGCTTCATGCGGGATGTGTCACCATAATAACCGACTTTACCGATAGTGATAAAATCTTGTGTCAATGGAGCTTTGCATCCCGTCATCACTGAAATGCGTTCAAATATCCATGCCGCTGTACGGATCATCCATAGAGGCATCCGCCACGGTCTGCAGGTATGCCAGTGTTGTGTTGCCGCATCCAAAAAATCCGCCAATGTCTGCACACCGTCATCACCTATATGGTAAATGCCCTTTGCTTCCGGGTTATAAACCGCCGACTTGGTAGCCGTCATAAAATCATCGGTAGAAATCAGATGGATAACATTCGGTTTACGCCATATCCCTAATAAGCCATGACGGGAAAACCAGCGGGCTGTATCAATCATCAGGATTCCTCGTCCGTAGACCATGCCACAACGCAATATCACCTTTTCCACTCCGGTCTGTGCCATTAACAGCTTTTCTTCTTCAAGACGGGTTTGGGCATGAACAGAGTTCGGTTTGCCGTCCAGCTTTCCTGTTGCCGGATGTTCCGGAGAAGTTTCACCCTCAACATGGGGAAAGCTGATAAGGACTATGCGTCGCACTTTAGCTTCCAAAGCGGAATAGAGTAAATTGCTGAAATAACCCACATTCGTTTGCGGCAAGAACTTTTCCGGTTTTCCCTGAAAAAGTACTCCTGCGAAATGTACAACAGTATCAACACCTTTGAGAGCATCCGTAAGCGTTTCTTTATCTGCCAAGTCAATTTTAAACGTCTTTACATTCTCTTTTCCAACCATCAAAGGAGAAATCTCTTTTCTGTGCCATAACAAATGCAAGACGACATTATCGCTTGCCATGCCTTGCGCAAGTATGCTACCCAAATTTCCGGCAGCTCCGGTTATGGCTATTGTTTGCTTACTTATACTTTCCATATTTCCATTCAGTTTACTTGATAGTATTGTTATCCGATAAAAACAAAGGGATTTATACACATTAGTACCCTAAACTTTACTTCGCATATAATATATGAAATCCACCCATGGAATCTTCAACGGTTTTTTAGCGAAAAACTTTTTTCTTTCAAATATTGGTTATAATTTCGCGCATTATTAATCAATAAAACTATCTAGAAATGGCTTACGTAATATCTGATGAATGTATCTCTTGCGGTACATGTGAAGGAGAATGCCCGGTGGGAGCAATCTCAATGGGTGCCGATCACTATGAAATTGATGCTAATGCATGTGCTGATTGTGGTACTTGTGCCGGAGTTTGCCCGGTGGAAGCAATCAAACAGGCTTAAATTATAACAGCATTAAAAAAAAGGGTATGGGCAGACGTTCATGCCCTTTTTTGTGTCCTTACTCCTACTGCAAAAATTTCAGACCTCCGGTTGCGGCCCTGTCATTTCAGCGTCAGTCGCTGTAAATCACCCGGTCAACCGCAACATCATGCTCCTCCGCCGGCACTTGCTGCACAAGCTGAAAATCAAAGCATACCCCGATTTTAAAAGCCCTCGTTTGCTTCAACATCTTATCATAATACCCTTTCCCGCGTCCCAACCGGCCCCCAGCAAGATCGAAGGCAACACCGGGCACCAATATGACATCTATATTCTCCGGATCCGGATATAAACTCCCCACGGGTTCCGGAATACCGAAACTTTCCCCGGGGCACAAATTCTCTATTCCGTTAAAACGGCGGATATCCAACTCATTCCCCCGGACACAAGGTAGCAGAAACTGCTTATGCCGAGCCCATCGGCATACAAAATCGTGCGTAAACACTTCATCCTCCATGGACCAGTAGGCCAGCACAACCCGGGCTTCCCGGAAATGCGGATCCTGTTCGACCTGTTCCCAGACCTTGCCGGATTTTTCTATTTTTTGCTGCAAAGTGTACTGCTTTTTCAGTTCTTTGATCTGTTTTCTGAGTTCCTTTTTATCCATTACCTTCTTTTTTTGACATTTCATACGGATCAAGATCGGTAGCCCGCGGGTTTCAGGATCTGACGGTAATCCTGATCCTCCATCAAATCCGGCAAAACCATTCCCTCTTTCCCTTATATTTTTTTACAATCTGCCATCCGGTCTGCCGACATACTTACATCCGGCCACCACAAGGCTCAAAAATATAAAGGCAAAGATAAACTTCATCGTTATTTTAATTATTTTTACCGCAAAGATAGTATAAGCCAAAGGCAAAGACAAATTTATCAGCGCATTTGCAGAAATGCAGACTATCTTTGCGTGAAGACAACCGGAACCTACGATTCCGGTAAGATCAATAACTTAACTTAAAAATTATGCTGATAGCATTATCTCAACTAAATTACAAGGCAGGGGATATCCCGGGAAACTGTGAAAAAATCATTACAGCTGTCCGAAAAGCCCGGCAGGCTAAGGCAGAGTTAATTGTATTTCCGGAATTGGCTATCTGCGGGGCATTGCCTCAGGATTTCCTGGAAAGAGAAGAATTTATCGATGCCTGCCGTCTGGCCATAGAAAAGATAGCCTGCGAATGCGATCATATTGCAGCTGTCGTAGGAGGACCGAATCTCGATACCACCAATGGCATTATGTATAATTCAGCTTACTTCATACAACATGGCGAAGTGGTGGACGGAGTTCACAAAAACATCCTGAGCGATTACGACATTTTCAACGAAAGCCGTTATTTTGTCGCCGGGGAAGACAATGCTCCCATCCGGTACAAGGACCGGAATATCCGCATCCTCTTCGATGAATATGAAGCCGGATTCATCGAAAAAAACGATGACCTGGTGCTACATATCGGCATGAGCCCCTTTACCACGGAAAGTGCCCGAAAACGGAAAGAAGTTTGGTCGGCCATCGCCGGCAAATACCGGAAAAACATACTGAATGTCAACCATTGCGGTAGCCATACCTCCGTGTTGTTCGACGGTCTTTCCATGGGTTTTAACGAAAAAGGCAAACTCATCTATGCGTTGAAGGCATTCGAAGAGGATTTTATCATCATAAATACCCGGCAGCCGGAACAAACCCCTGCCGTATCCTACACACAGCCGGAACGAATCGGCCTTCTCCGCCAGGCACTGGTTTTCGGTATCCGGGATTATTTTCGTAAGCATCGTTTTTCAAAAGCCGTCTTAGGACTTTCCGGAGGTATAGACTCGGCAGTTGTGGCAGCTCTGGCAGCCGAAGCCCTGGGTGCGGCCAATGTGCGGGGACTGCTGATGCCCTCCATTTTTTCCACCGACCATTCGGTGACCGATGCTCAAAAACTGGCCGAAAATATCGGCATGCCCTATGACATTATCCCCATCAAGGATATTTATGACCAGTATTTACATGCGCTGCAACCGATTTTCCGGGAGGAACCTTTCAATGTTGCAGAAGAAAATATACAAGCCCGGATCCGGGGAATGCTAGTGATGGCCCTATCCAATAAATTCGGCTACATCGCCCTCAATACGTCGAACAAAAGCGAAGCTGCCGTGGGTTATGGCACCTTGTACGGAGATTTATGCGGCTCTTTGGGTGTGATCGGCGATGTTTACAAAAGCGATATCTTCCGTCTGGCCCGCGAAATTAACCGGGAACGGGAAATTATTCCGGAACATACCATCACGAAAGCCCCTTCCGCAGAACTGCGGCCAGGCCAGAAAGACCAGGATTCCTTACCGGATTATGCACAGCTGGATGCCATCCTGAAACGCTATATCGAAGAGGACGAAAGTCCGGAAACGATAATCAGACAAGGCTATCCGCAAGAAACCGTACACAAAGTCGTGGATATGGTCAAACGCAATGAATACAAACGAGCCCAATGCCCACCCATCATCAAGGTGTCGGCCAAAGCATTCGGCCACGGAAGAACATATCCCTATTGAACACAACCGGGTGAAAGCCCATGCCCCAAGCAGCCTTTCACCCGGTATACTTTAACTTTCAGTTTTTACACATGACCATCATCACCGATCAGGATCTCCACGACGGCTTATGTCAGATTTGCATCGACAGTCCCAACTCTTTGCTGTCACAGCTGGATAGTGCTGCAAAAGAAAAAATTCTCCAAAGCACCATTTGCATTTCTTATAAAAAAGGAGAATTAATATATCGCGAAGGCGAACTGCCTTCAGGGCTTCATTGTCTGCTCACGGGCAAAGTGAAAATCTTCAAGGAAGGAATCGGAGGAAGACAACAAATTGTCCGGATGGCCAATCCCATCGGTTTTATCGGATACCGGGCCTTTTTTGCCGAAGAAATTCACATTGCCTCTGCCGAAGCTCTGGAAGATTCCATCGTTTGCCGGATCAAAACCGGGGTAATCCTGGATATCGTCCGCAATAGTCCCACCCTGTCGATGAGCATCATCCGCGCATTAGCCACCGACCTGGGCTTTTCGCACCGGCGCACCGTCACCCTGACCCAAAAACACATCCGGGGACGCCTAGCCGAGGCCCTGCTCGTCCTGAAAGAAACATACGGCTATGAAAACGACGGGCACACCCTGAAAGTATACCTCACCCGGGAGGACATCGCCAACCTTTCCAATATGACTACGGCAAATGCCATCCGCACACTCTCCAATTTTGCCAATGAAGGCATTGTCGAACTGAACGGCAAAAAAATCAGCATCATCGATAAAGAAAAACTCGAACAAATCAATAATCAAGGATAAATCCATCCCGGGACAGTGTTCCCGATGCCACAGGCTGGACGTAAAAACAAATCCCCCCACCTCCGCCCCAAGCCAAGGCTTGCTTTATGTTTTATGTTTTGTGGAATATATAGCAATAAAAAAGCCCCAGATCACTCTGAGGCTCTCTCAATTCGGCGTCTGCCTACTCTCCCACCTTACGGCAGTACCATCGGTACGACGGGGCTTAACTTCTCTCCTGACTTCGTCAATGCGTACCCCAAAAATCATC
>CAZMAE010000036.1:0-16741 GCA_964564205.1 uncultured Odoribacter sp.
CTGCTCCTGCTTGGTGGGGAAAAACTCCTGCAGGATAGCGACACGCTTGGTATAGCGCACGTACTCCAACACCTGCCGGCGAAGCGTCCGCTTGCACAACGGGGCAAGCCGGCGACGTAGATTTTCGTAATCGGCATCATCCAGCGTCTTGTTGTACTGCATCTTGAAACTTTTGAGGTCGCCAAACGCATAATCGTCAATGATGGTCGTCAGACCGTAAAGTTCCAAAATGGAGTTCTGGAGCGGTGTTGCCGTCAGCAAAATTTTCTTTCGGTCGGCGAGCGCATCCTTGATGGTGTTAGAAATCTTGTTGGTCGGCTTGTAGACATTGCGCAGACGGTGAGCCTCATCTATTACCGCCAAGTCCCACTGTGTTTGTTTGAGATAAGGTGCTTTAGTCCGTGCAAACTGGTATGAGCATATCACAATCTCGTCGCAGTTGAACGGATTGAGATTGCCGTCTTCGATACAGTCATTGAATGTTTTGGATTCAAGGATGCGCGACGGCAGAAAAAATTTCTCTTGCAATTCGGCCGACCACTGTTTGCGCAGGTTCGCCGGTGCAATTATCAGCAAATGCCGGCGATGTTCCGCCCAAAACTGAGAAAGGATGATACCCGCCTCAATCGTCTTGCCGAGTCCTACTTCGTCGGCAAGGATAGCTCCTTTGGAGAGGGGCGACTTGAACGCAAAAAGGGCTGCGTCGATTTGATGAGGGGTCAAATCGACCTGCGCATCCTGCAAAGACGACGTGAATTTACCGATACTGTCTGACGGCAGGCTTCGGGTCAGCCAATGGGCAAAATATTTTGCTTGCGCATCTGTCACTGCTGTATATTTCTGTAATCCGACTTACAAAGGTAGTATATTTATCGTAATTATTTGACCGCTCAACCATTTGGTAATCTCACTCGGACGTTTGCCAAATGCCTGTGCAAACTCTACTTTTGACAACCCGCGCTTCGTCATCAATTCATAGATATGGTTGGATATAGCGACTTTCAACTCTATCTCCTGCTTTATGTCCGAAGGAACTGCTGCAGCTGCTTGACGAAATGATGTATTTGTCGTTTTCATATATCTATCCCGTATCAATCTGAAAAGAAGTCCGAGAAGTGTTTTTCCAGCGTTTGCGGATGCAAAAGATTGGAAATAAGAAGACCGGCCGATAATCGCCGATTACCGCCGGTCTCCGGATACAGAGGCTTCTGCCGGAGCAGAGGCCTGTTATTTGGTTGCGTTTTCCAGACGTTTCATCATCATAAAGATGAATAATGCGGAGATTACGCAAAGAACGATCAGGATGGACCATAATGCCCATAACTGCATGTGTCCCCACAGCATACCGATGATGGATACCAGATAGTTACCTACGGCAGTGGCACCGAACCATAAGCCCATCATCAATCCCTTGTATTTGGGAGGTGCTACTTTGGATACGAATGAGATTCCCATCGGCGACAGGAACAATTCTGCGAAAGTCAGGACCAGGTAGGTATTGATGAGAACGGAAGGTGAAACCAACAAGTTATTGGCAACTACGGTAGCTCCGTCGGGATTCGGAGTGGGAAGTCCCATAGAGCAGAAAGCCATCACGGCGAAACCCAAAGCAGCAATAAGCATACCGATACCGATTTTACGCGGAGCGGAAGGTTCTTTGCCTCTTTTAGCCAAAGCGCCGAATACGGCTAAGGAAACAGGAGTAAGGGCTACAACGAAGAAGGGGTTGAACTGCTGGAACATTTGAGGAAGCACTTCGATAGAAGAGTCTGCTTCCAGCGATAAGTATTTGTAAATCAAAATTCCGGCAGAAAGACAGGTTACACCGCCACTGATAAGCCGGGATTTGGTTTCTTTGGATTGAAACAAGGAGAATAAACCATAAACAAAGGTAATGAGGAACACCAGGTTGAAAACATTGAAACTCATTCCCATAGCCCCGTCTGCCGTTCTGGCCGTATAGTCGCGTGCGAAGAAGGTCAGGGTAAGTCCGTTTTGGTGGAATGCCATCCAGAAGAAGATCACAACGGCGAATACCAGAACGAGAGCTGTAATCCGGGCTTTTGTCTGTGCGGGAGTCAGTTCGACGATACTCTCTTTATTACCGCTGGCTGCAGCTTGTTTGCTATTGACGTCGGCGTGTTTGAAGGTTCTTTTGAACACTTGGTAGATGAGCATGGAAACTATCAGTGAAACACAGGCTACGGCAAATCCGTAATGGTAGGACAGGGATAGTTCGCCGATGTATTTATTTGCGAAGGCTGTCAGGTCGCCGTCGAAGGCTGCTGCCTGTGATTGGGCGAATTGGGTCAGCGAATGAAGGGATTCCGCAGCCATTTGTTGTCCTTTTTCCAGGTATTCGTGGCAAAGTGCGGGGATGTCGCCCTGGTATTTAAAACCGGCTTTTCCCATGAAGTATTCGGTGATCTTCGAAGCTGCCGTAGGAGCGAACAGGGCGCCGATATTGATGGCCATATAAAACAAGCTGAAAGCGGTGTCCCGTTTGCTGGAATATTTGGGGTCGTCGTAAAGGTTTCCGACCATGACCTGAAGATTGCCTTTGAATAATCCGGTACCTAAAGCGATCAGGAAAAGGGCTCCGAACATGGCAGCCACTCCCAATGCGTCACCTCCTGTCGGGATAGCGAGACAGGTATAGCCGATAAACATGACGACGATACCTGTGGTTACCATTTTTCCGTAGCCGTATTTGTCGGCTAGAATACCTCCTACGATAGGTAGAAAATAAACAAAGGCTAAGAAACCAGCAAAAATGTTAGAAGTAACTACTGAACTAAAGCCGAATTTCGCTTGCAAAAAAAGTGTGAAAATAGCAAGCATTGTGTAATACCCGAAGCGTTCTCCAGTGTTGGCAAGAGCCAGGGCATACAGTCCCTTGGGTTGATTTTGAAACATGAATTCGATTATTTTAAGTTAATATTAATTTCATGACGGCGGCAAATATAAGAATTTTTCTGTATTTTTCAGCTTTAAAACGATTGAGTTGTGTTATGGAAAAGTTAAATAAGATTTTCCGGACGGATCAGATAGCTGCAATTGACAGATATACGATTGAACATGAGCCGATAAGCTCTCTGGAGTTGATGGAAAGAGCGGCCGGGAACTGGACCCGCTGTTTCTTAAATTTTTTTGAAAATATTCCGGCTGTCGCTGTAGTTGCCGGGAAGGGAAATAACGGGGGAGACGGTTATGTGATTGCCCGTTTATTGAAACAGAGGGGAAAGGAAGTGACTGTTTTCCGTTTGGTGCCGGAGGAAGAGATGAGCGGGGATTGCCGGACCAATTTCGTCCGTTGGCAGGAGGAAGGGGGCGTTGTGATCGGTCTTGCCGTTGCGGAAGATTTGCAGGTCGGCAGGGAAGCAGTCATTGTCGACGCGCTGTTCGGTTCGGGATTGAACCGGAAGGTGACCGGTCTTGCAGCTTCGGTTATCCGTAGAATGAACGCTCTGCCCAACACCGTGGTTGCGGTGGATATGCCTTCCGGGCTGATGGGGGAGGACAATGCCGGCAACGATCCGGATGCCATTGTCCGGGCAGATTATACCTTTACTTTCCAGTTCCCCAAGTTGTCTTTTATGCTGCCGGAAAATGCGGTTTATGCAGGCAGGTGGTCGGTGGTGGATATCGGGTTGAGCGAGGATGCGGCCGGGCGGACGCCTTCCGACTGGTATTATACCACTGCGGAGATCGTCAGCGGATTGCTGCCCCCGTCCGGTAAATTTGCCCATAAAGGCACCAATGGCAGGGGATTGCTGGTGGCTGGCCGCTATGGAATGATGGGAGCGGCGGTACTGGCGGCTCAGGCGGCATTGCATTCCGGTATCGGTCTGCTGTTTTGCCACGTACCTCTGAAAGGACTCGAAATGATGCAAATATCGGTTCCGGAAGCTATTCCTGAACCGGATCGGTCGGAGAAGTATTTTTCTATGGCCGAAACGCCCGGGAAATATGATGCCATCGCTGTCGGGCCGGCATTGGGACAAGGACCCGAGGCGAGAGAGGGACTGAGGAGTTTGCTGCAGAATTATAAGGGGGTTACGATATTGGATGCAGATGCTTTGAATATTATGGGTGAGCATAAGGAGTTGCTGAAGTTGTTACACGGAAAGTGTATTTTAACGCCGCATTTGAAAGAATTCGAAAGATTGGCAGGAAAAAGTGAAAATGATTTTGACAGATTAAATAAATTGAGCAATTTTGCGCAATCTTTCGGGGTGTATGTTATCCTGAAAGGGGCTCATTCGGTGGTCGCCACCCCGCAAGGACAATTGTATTTCAATATGAGCGGGAATCCCGGGATGGCTACAGGAGGCATGGGGGATGTGTTGACAGGTGTGTTGCTGGCGCTTGCTGCCAATGGTCTGAATTGTCAGGACATCGCCCGGATAGGTGTTTTTGCTCACGGCTTGTCGGGAGATTTGCTGGCGGAGGAGCATGGATACCGGGGTGTGACGGCGGGTCTGGTGGCCCGGAATATGGGAAAAGCCTGGAAAAAACTGGAACATTGATACGATAAAAATTATGAACAAAGGCATGATGAAAAGCTTATGCTGGGTGGTCCTGTTGACGGCCATATCGTTGACAGCCGGTGCACAGAAGAAAAAGGAATCGGGTACGTTGGTCAACGTGAATTATTGTTTGCCTAAGGTGGCTTATGAGTTGGAAGTTTCGATGGAACGGACGACTTATATTCCGGGGCCTTACCGTGATTTTGCGAGGCAGGAACTTGGATTGACTCCGGAGATCGTGGAAGCGGAAGAGCGTTGGAAGATCGCCGGCATCGCTATCCGTCCGCTTTATCTTCCTGACGGGAAAGCATTGTATTCCGTTTCCGCATCGGGAGATTACGGGCCTTTGGCTTTGTCTTTGAGTGCGGAAGGATTTCTGGCCGGGGTGATGGCCGGCAAGGGGGAGGTTTTTAACCAGCCGCAACAGGTGGAGTATATGGCTGAGGACGATGTTGAAACCGACGGGATTGATATTATCAAGTTGAATACGTATAATCATCTGAAAGAGGTGTTGGATACGAATTATACTTTCCAGGAGATCGACGGGGAGATGAAGAAAATCTGGGACCCGATTGTCCGGTATGCTCCGAAAACGGAATCGGATAATGTCAGGGAAGCGGTGAGCGAGATCTTCCGGATCCGCTCGGAGCGGGTGAAATTGCTGGATGCCGGCAATGAGGTGGCAGACGGGAAATCGCTGGAGATCATCCTCAGGGAATACGACCGGATGGAGGCCAATTACCTGAGTCTGTTCATGGGCAGGAAAGAAACCCGGCAAGTCAAGCGGGTGGTGACTTGTGTCCCTCTTCAGGCGGATGAACCGGTGGTGGCTTTCCGGTTTTCTGAAAAAGAGGGTATCACCGATCCTAAAAACGTTTCTGCTCAGGCCTATTTGCTGAAAATCTCCGATGTGGTGGTACCTGCCTCCAAGCCTGTAGAGGAAGATGCAACGGGCCCCGCTTTGTATTACAGGGTTCCCGCTGTGGGAGAGCTGCAATTATGGAACGGGAAAAGCAAGATTATGAATTTCCGGACCATTGTCCCTCAATTGGGTGAAATCAAAAAAATTCCGCTGGAGGTTATCGGCAATGAAGGGTTGATGCTGGAATTTTATCCGCAGTTCGGATCGCTGAAAAGCGTGAGAAAGAAATGAAACAGTTTGAACCGGAACAACGATGAACGGAATCACAGCCTGTCGTGAGTCGCAACTTATAAACCGAAAGTAATGATATCGTGGTGGAATAGTTGGTATGTACGTTTTTTAAGTTGGCGGGTGCGTCATATTAAAGAAGAGAATTTTATCATCATTCTCAGTCTTCTGGTGGGGGTGATTACGGGATTGGCGGGTGTGTTCCTGAAAAATTCCGTGCATTTTACCCATCAGTTTTTCACCGAGCGCTTGCTGATAGACAGCGGCAGCCTTTTGTTTTTTGTCTATCCTTTTATCGGGATTTGTCTGACTTCTCTGTTTGTCCGTTATTTTGTCCGGGAAGATATCAGTCACGGTGTCACCAAGGTGTTGTATGCCATTTCCCGGCAGAGCAGCATCATTAAGCCCCATAATAATTATTCGTCGATGGTGGCCAGTACAATTACCATCGGGTTCGGAGGATCGGTGGGAACAGAAGCTACCATTGTGTTGACCGGGGCGTCTATCGGTTCTAACCTGGCTCGTTTTTTCAGGATGAATTACAAGGTGATGACGCTGATGATCGGGTGCGGTGCAGCAGGGGCTATTGCAGGTATCTTCAAGGCGCCTATCGCAGGTATTGTGTTTACTCTGGAGGTGCTCATGCTCGATCTGACGATGGCTTCACTGGTTCCCCTGATGATTTCCGCTATTTCTTCGTATGTCATCGTTTATTTCCTGATGGGGGAGGGTGTGGTGCTTGAGTTTGCCGTATATGAGCATTTCGCTTTGGCCAATGTTCCTTATTACATTATCCTGGGGGTAGTTTGCGGATTGATTTCCGTTTATTTTATCCGTTTGAATATCCGGATAGAGAAATGGATTACGGGACTCAGAAATCAGTTTAAGAGGATATTGATCGGCGGAGCTTTGTTGGGCTTGCTGATTTATGTTTTTCCGCCATTGTACGGTGAAGGTTACTCTTCTTTAAGTGCTTTGCTGACCGGTAAGGCCGATTCGTTGTTGAACAACACTTATTTTTTCGATTTCCGGAATTACGCTTTTATATTGGTGCTGTATGTTGTAGGACTTGTATTCCTGAAAGTGGTGGCCACGGCGTTGACGAACGGTAGCGGCGGTGTAGGCGGAGTTTTTGCCCCCAGTCTTTTCACCGGTGGGGTGACGGGTTTCCTGATTGCCATGCTGATCAATATGACGGGGATTATTCATGTGCCGGTGAGCTATTTTGTGCTTGCCGGGATGGCCGGCGTGATGTCGGGGGTGATGAATTCTCCGTTGACGGCGATGTTCCTGATTGCCGAAATCACCAGCGGATACAGTCTGCTGGTTCCCCTGATGATCACTTCGGTGACGGCTCACCTGACCGGCAGGGGGATGGAGCCTTATTCCATCTATGCACGCCGTTTGGCCATGAAAGGGGATTTGATTACTCACAATAAAGATAAGGCCGTCTTGACGCTGATGAAATTGAATAGGGTCATAGAGACCGACTTGCAAACCATTGCCGTGGATGCTACGCTTGGCGATCTGGTGAAAAAAGTTTCCCGTTCCTGCCGGAATATTTTTCCGGTTATCGACGAAAAGGGGGCTTTGTTGGGCATCGTGCTTTTGGATGATATCCGGAAGATTATGTTCAATCAGGATCTTTACGACAAGACCTTTGTCCGGGATTTTATGACGACTCCTCCCACGATTGTGGATCTCCGCGATCCCATGGATGTCGTCATGCGGAAATTCGAGGATACCCATGCCTGGAATTTGCCGGTTATCGAGGAAGGAAAGTATGTCGGCTTTGTTTCCAAGGCAAAGATTTTTAATACCTATAGAAGGGTGCTTCAACATTTTTCCGATGAGTAACAAAAATATGGTCCGGAATGCCAAATTAGGCTACCGGGCGGGAGTCGTATCGGTTGTTCTGAATGTATTGCTTTTTGTTTTGAAATATTATGCAGGCGTCGTGTCGGCTTCAGTGGCTTTGATTGCCGATGCCTGGCATACGCTTTCCGATTCGCTGACCTCGGTGGTGGTGATCCTGGGGATCAGATTGTCGTCCCGGAAGCCCGATCGGGAGCATCCTTTCGGGTATGGACGGTGGGAGCAGATTTCGGCTTTGATTATTGCTGTCCTTTTAGCGGTCGTGGGGGTGGAGTTTATCAGGGACGCCATCGGTAAATGGAGGGGAGGCGAGGCCGCCACGTTCGGCTGGCTGGCATATGCGGCTACGGTGGCTTCGGTGATTCTCAAGGAAGGATTGGCACGCTATGCCTTTTACGTTGCCCGGAGGACCGGAAATGCTGCCGTCAGAGCCGACGGCTGGCATCACCGCAGCGATGCCTTGTCGTCGCTGGTTGTCTTGGCCGGACTTTTTTTGAGTCCTTATTTTTGGTGGATAGACAGCGCCTTGGGGATGGTGATTTCTCTGATGTTGTTTTATGCCGCCTATGGCATTATCCGCGAGGCGGTAAATAAAATTCTTGGTGAAATGCCTTCAGAGGAGGTGGTCGGGGAGGTGGAATCGATTGTAAGGTCGGAAATGGGAAATCGGGCCTGTCCTCATCATTATCATATCCATCATTACGGTGATCATATCGAATTTACTTTTCATATCAAGGTTCCCGGAGCGGAAACGATCAGGGAGGCACACCGGAAAGCAAGTTTAGTGGAAAAACGCATCAAAAAGGAGTTGAGGATCGATGCAACCATTCATATTGAGCCCCTTGAAACGTAACTTTTTGTGGTTCCTGTCGTTGTATGTCCACTGAAGTCATTTGAAGAGAGCTTTGTGTATGTTTGCACCTGTCTTCAAAATATTGTGATTAATTTGGAAATTTATGTTTGTATATTACTCAAAAAAACTTACTTTTGCGGAAATTTTAAAGGAACGCTGAAAAAACGATATCATTATGTATTGGACACTGGAACTTGCTTCAAAATTGGAAGATGCACCATGGCCTGCATCGAAAGATGAATTGATTGATTATGCGATTCGTTCGGGAGCACCGATGGAAGTGATTGAAAATCTTCAGGATATTGAAGATGATGAGGAAATTTTCGAGAGCATTGAAGATATCTGGCCGGATTATCCCAGTAAAGATGATTTTTTCTTCAACGAGGATGAGTATTAGTCTTTGGGGTCAGGAGTGAACCGTCTGTAGTCGATGCAATAAACATAGAAAGATACTGGCTTTTTAATTGATTCGTATGCCTTCTGACAGAAGGATGCCTTTGAACAGGCAGATAATCTGATCGGAAGAAGGATGCGTGAGTGTGTTATTTAATTAGGGCCATTCAGTAAATAGTTAATAGCAGTGAGCTCTGTCCAATATATGAAGGGTATAATGAGTATATGTATTATATTCTTCTCATAGAGCATTACCATTTTAGCATGAAACATTTAGAGTTCCTATTTCTCTGACAGAATATCGTCTGATAGGAACGGAATGACACCTATATACATCACACCGTCTTCGTCCGTCCACAATTTTGCGTTGAAGTGTATCAGATAAACGTCGCTTGCCGTCCGGCGCTGTAAGTTTCAACTGGTTAGTGACGCTAACCACTTCTGCGTTCTCTTTTTTAAGTTTGGTTTTCAGATATTTCCAATAATTACGATTCTTTGTGTAATCGTCCTGATCATTCAGTACCCCTATAATATCCAGCACAGAAAACCACCATTTGGAATCTTCTTCATCCCAGACTGCCCGTACTTCCCGGTCATTATAAAAGCGAATGGATATTTTGTTCATAATTATTCCAGCAATTTATATACATGGGTACTAAATTCGACAATTTTATCTCCATAGAACAGTTTAAGTTCTATCAATGTATCTTTTTCAAAATCATCTACATATTTATTTAAGACCTCAATTTTAAACCGGGCCATATCTAAACATTCATTTGAAAAGATAGGTTCCTGACCAGTAAACGATATTTTTAATCTATACCGGTCTAATACGGTGTAGTTTCCTTTATCCTCGACCTGATAGTTATAGCGAGTAATGTCTTTCCCGTCTATGTAACAATTAAGTTTATACAGTGTCTCTGCCGTATTACTATCATTGTATATTTTTGCACAAAACTGATAAGTCGTTTTATATCGATCTGAGGACACTGCATTCAATATACATTCATCAATAACCAATCGTGCAGAGTTATGTCGGTGAAATAAATCTCTGACCTCATATTCCTCCATTTTTACCGACTGGAAATTATATCGTTTATAATAACATTTGTCCGAACTCATATGCGGCGCGTGATAACTTCGAGGAATTCGTACCACGTAGATTGACTCAGCAATATTGCCATTATTACGGATAGGGAAAATCTCGACATTCTTAATTTTCTGGTTTATTGTAGAGTTTATCACTTGCTCAAGCCATTCCTTGGTAATAATATTGCCATCAATATAAGAAAACGCAGATGCCTTGTGTCCCTGTTCTTCAAGTCCATATACAATAATTCCTCCATCAGAGTTCGCGAATGCAGCGACATCTTTCGATATCTCTTTCTTTTTTGCTTCTGTATTAGCCAATGCTCCGGCGGCTTTATAATCAAGGTGTATCGACTCCTCTATATCGAAGTCAATAAGATATTGAATATCTTCTTTTGTGCATTTTTTAAGATTAAAGAAATTCATATTCGTTACAATAAATCTCCACGATATTAAATGATTATTCCAATTGACGTCTATATACAAAGTCTAATGTGTTACCGTCTACGTCTTTCCATACAAGCCAGCCATTATTACTACTGCCTATACAAAAGTCGGCTGCAGTGCTGGGGCTTGAGAAAATCTTGTCTGAAGTCATAACGACCTTTTCTCCTTCCACTATCGTATATTCCTGCAACATTGCCTCTCTCTTCTCTTTCCAATTGAAAGAAGGTACCATTGTCGGAGCAATTATGCTGCCTTTCAATACCGTGAAACCGTCGGAACTATAAAAGCCTGTTGCATCACAACCCCGACCTTTACAGTAGAACAGATGTTCTGCTTTTGGCTGTGCCGCTTCGAAAATATTGCAACCGATGAATGAGGCCAGAAACCTAACATCTTCAAAGAATTCATCCATTGAGTCTTTCTGATATTCGGGCAGGTTAGGTGATTTTGGTGTTTGTTTATTGTCGTTTAGAACAAAGGTATTTGCTTTCTTTGCATTGACAATAGCCTTATATTCTAAATACTGGACATCGGCCTTTGTCATATCGGCATCTTTCGAAACAAATATGAGTGCTTTCTGCCAAAAAGGTTTCTTGTTATCGTGGTCTTTTACTCGCTCTTTGAAATTTTCTGTTTCTCCGATATAGGCTTGCGGTTTAATTGCTTCGTTCTCTCCGATCAAAATGTAAAATGCCGGCTTTTGAAGCTTCTCTTGTGTATTCAGATAGGATAGATTCGAACGTGGGACAACGAACATCTGGCAAATCTTATTGCTGATAAACACATACTGAGTCCCTTTGGGATCTCCATCGATCAAATATGTAGTTACTGTTTTCCCCATAATTATTTATCCATTATTTGCATCTCAACAGCATGCTTCGCTTTCTCCAGAACCATTCTTCCTTCTTCTTGTAAAGTTTCAGCATAATTTCGAATCTTGCCGATATAATCCACTATTTTCTGTTGCTTTTCTATAGGTATATCAGGGATACTTAGCATTTGTAAGTCTGCGGCATACACATGAGGTTGAGCAGCACCTGTTTGCAACCGATAAATCGCCTTTTGCTGAAGTTTTAAAACTTCAAACAAATATTTAGTCATAAAGCGGTTTTCATCTTTAGACACAATGACACAACAGTCTGTTGCATATATTGGATAGTCATGATACCATACATATCCAGCGTATGCACCAGATGCACTAACGGTTATTACATTTCCCTCGAAGTTTGAACAACTATGACAATATGGGCTTGTTTGTCCTCCTGCAATAACTGGAATATTGCCTTTTTCAATTTCAGCACTGGTTAATGCATCGCCTTTCGATATACACGCTATTGATTGAAGGCGAATATTCTCATAACGTTCACTTAAAACATCCTTCCCAAAATATAATGAAAATGTAGGATCGATTCTATTTCCTCCTATCTCCCTAAAAGAACTAATAAATATACGATTGCCTAATGTGTTATCAGATTTTGGTATTGATATGCCTAACTCTGTCATAAGATACTCGTCAATACTAATCAGAAGTTCTTGAGCTTTCTTATAGTTAAGTTGTTTCTGCCATAAGGCTGAGTAATATGTGTCTATAATGTTTCGCTGCTTATCTTTCTTTGGAATAGGAGGAATCATTATTTTTCCTATTCGCTCAAGACTCAATTTAGGTATCGTTGTTTGAATATAATTAAGCATTACCTGCTTTTGAACAATTGGTAAAGTTAAAAGAATCGCAAGATATTCGGGTAAGAGCTGTTCCGTATTTTTAACCGATATTTTAGCACAATTTTCAGTTAGAATAACATTATATTCTTCTGGAATATTATGTAACAGAAGAACTTTTCCTATGCTGCCGGCAATAGATAAGGCGATTTCTCCATTATGGATATCGTATCGATGTAATATCCTATATAACGATTCATCGATTCGTTTAATATTGTCATAATCTATCTGGCAATCATCCGTCAAATCAGCTACACGTAAATACAAATATAGAGAGTCGGAATCCATGCTGTAATTCAGCCCCTTAGGGATTCGTTTTCCGCCTTTAACAAAGGTGTACTCAGACAGGCGATGATATCCCGTAAAATCGAAATGCTCCCTATGATACTGAGCGTCAAGTCTCTCTTGCGCAGAAGACCGGGCAACAATAAAGATTTTATCTCTATTTATATTGTCTAATAGTTGGTAGGTCATATTAATCTTCGATAGGTATAGAATAATATTTCTTTAAAATCGCTTTAATATTCTTTTCGATTGCCTCCTCTAATGTTATATGGGCATCTTTCTTAAATGTAGCATAGTAATCTAATAAATAGTCTGATTTTGGCCCCTCGGCACTCTCCTCTTTTAAAATAACAACATGCTTTTTTAATGCCCTTGCCCATCCCATTTCGTAGGTTACATTTGCATTATTGCCGGATATGTCACAGAAACATATATCACACAACTCTATTTTATTGAGGACATCGTTAACAATATTAATTGTAGATCCCTCATAGGTCATTATCGCTCCAGCCATAGAAATATCAACACTATAATTTGTCCTGATTTTAGATATTACCTGAGAATAAATCTCGTTAGTGGAACGGATAATATCTTGATTATAAAATGGCATGGCAACAAATACCTTTACTTGAGTCTTCATCCTCTCATTAAACAACGATATAATGGTGGGGAGTTGTATATCATGCAACCGATATATTTTATTTGCAAATACCCATTTGTTAAACGATTCATATTCATAATCGCCTTTACAAGAGTAAAAAATGTACGCGCATATCAAATTGACATTGTTGCTATTCGTCTGCAATTCGCTATTTCGCTTATACTCAAGTTCTACGGTTTTGAAAGCTGACAATACCTGCACCATATCAGCCTCAACATTATATTTTGTTAGTAATTTAAAGACTGTATAAACACATGTGTAATAGCATTCATCAAATGTCGCCCCAAAAGCCGGCAACATATTAACGGGCTGTTTCTCCAAGACGGCCCGTATTACATCAACTGGCATATCATCGCCCAAGATGCTTTTTAGTTCTTCATTGCTGAACAAACTTTCTTTTAATAGAGATTTCAGATTTTCTTCCTCCGTTAAAGGTTTGGATTTTGCATTTATCGTATAAAAAATGGCACTTTCATATTTTTCTGATTCCAAGCCTTTTTGCTGAATTAATATTGAAAATGGAACTATAAGATTACTCAGTTCCTGTTTCAAAGTATCATCATCCATACGAAGGATTTCTTCGACTGCACTGAGTCGATGATTACCGTCTATTCGAGTTAATCGAGTAGAGTTATCATTAAACTCCAAAGAGATTACCTTTGTCACTGGATTTTCGCCAATCGATTCTTGAAAGGTAAATTTGGATTTTACTAATTTTATTTGATCTGCTAACGTGACCCCGCCAGGAATAACCGGCTGATTTAGATATTTGATAGAATTTGTATCAATCAATTCTATTCCAAACAGCAACTCTGTAAAAAAACGGAATTTGTCATTTCGAAGATAATCGACAATTTGTTTTATTCTCTTTTTATCGACGGGCCGTTGATATGAACTGTTTGCATCTGAATATTTTATCAGATTACCAATTGTGGCATATCCTCTAAATATATATCGGCCGCCAAAAGTGTTTTCGATTATTCCTGTAAGTTTCATAATAATCCCTATAACGAATTTATAAATTTCTTTAGTTCCTCTCCAATCAAATCAAGTTCGTTAGTTGTGGTCTTTTTGCCTGTTGCATCGTAGCCAATTTCTTCAGCAATCGCCATAAAAATGGGGTAGTCAATTAACTCTTTTTGTTTTGCTTGCTGATACTCTTCAGTCAACCGACTTTTGAGTTCTTCAACCTTGTTGGCATATTCAGCGAGCAGATCGCTGTTCCACGATTTATATTCATCCGTCTGCTTAGCAGCCGTAGCAGAGATATTACGACATTCTTTTATTTCATTGGCTTTTGCTTTCTGCTTCTGTTTTATCTCTTTATCCCAAGTTTGGCGTTGTACTACATAATCACTATTATTAAGAAGCCTCCCTTCTATACTTTTCTTTGTATTAACTATCAGTTCAGAATCTTTCTTTGCCCACTTTTTAAGGAAAAGGACAGAACTTTTTACTCCGGCACCATTTGCCATAAAAGCAGTTTGCGGCATACTGATAACTGCAACTATACGAAACCAATTTTCAATCTGAGTTCTCACATATTGCATACTGCTATTAGTCAATACACCATCAGGAAGAACGATAGCCAAATACCCGCCTTCTTTCAAAAACTTGTAATCCTGCTCGATAAAAAGAACTTCCGTGCTTTGTCCATCACGAGCATTCAGAGGAAGAGCAGACACAGCCAACCAATCTTCCTCCTTTTTCCCTAATTGATACGTTTTCAGATATGCTTTTTCGCTTTGGCGTATTGTGCTTCCGAATGGAGGATTCGTTATGATAAAATCAAATGTTCCATATTTAAAACCCTGATTGTTCGTCTTTTCAATTAAGGTTTCATCTGACAAAAGCCCGTCGGATGTGATAACATTCGTATGGCCATCATCATGAATAATCATATTCATCTTAGCGGCACGAGATATCTGTTCACTAATCTCAATCCCATACAAATTTCTTTCTGCGAAATCATGCCAATAGGAGAACCAATGCTTAAATTGCCTTGTATCAGTTTTATAATTGGGATATATTTCAGTTGCTCTGTTTCGCACCTTGTTTAATGCGTAAAGCAAAAAGCCTCCGCTTCCACACGAAGTATCGAGAACTTTAGAGTCGTGTTCAATAGGCAGAACATCGACAATGAATTTAACAATCTCACGAGGTGTAAAATATTGCCCGAAGTTACCCCTAAAAAACGACCCCATAAAAGTTTCAAAAGCACGTCCTTTACTATCAAGGTCTGTTTCTCCGAGATTCACACTCTCAAGATAACCTACTACAGTGCGTATCTTTTCCGGGGTTAATCGGATATTATCCCGAAAAACTTCTTTATCTTTCTTTCGACCTTCCTCATATAACGCCATTACACGTTTATAGAGATTATCATTCTCAACAAGTCGTCTCTTAGATTCATCTTTTTCTGCCTCTTTTGAGACCGTTATAATTTGAAAATCATAAGGCTCTCCCATTCTTCGTGGCTTACGCTCATCCCATATCTTACAAAATATGAGTTTGTCAAGTTCATCGAAAGCTTCAGATGGATTTAGTTGCCCACCTGCCCATAGCGCTTCATGCGCTTGTTTGAATCTGCGTGTAAGTTCCGATTGATCTATAACCGACAAGTCAAAAAAACGTTGTTTGCCAGCCTCTTCAGGTAAATACTGTGCGTCATATACATATTTGTATGATGCAACATTTTTGACGCCATATTGCGGGATATCTGGCAATTGGTTTCTTGAATTCTGATTCTTATCAACCTCAAAATAGTCCGATTTAATGCCTGACGTAACCCATACATATTTTATATCGGACGGCAACGCATACGCATAACTGTATGCTTGCTCTATTGCCTGTTGATATTCTGCTTCACTTACTTCTTGCCGTTTGCACTCAATAAGGATATGCGGGCATAAGCACATATCATCTTCATATACAACAATGTCGGCCTCTTTAACCTCGCGGCCCATTGTAACAGGGACAAACTGTTTTATACGACTAATAGGATAATTATAATCAAAAATTAAGCGTAAGTATGTCTCAACTTGCACCTTCTCTTCGGGATTATTAAAGTTACGTTCTTTTCCCAAATGTAGATACTTAACACGGGAAACATCTTCATTAAAGGAAATGATTTTCTTTTCAAGTCCTAGTTTGATATAATCTTTCATGCTACTCTTTATTGGCGATTAATTCTTTGGGATCTATTTTCAGTATCTTTGCTATCTCGAACAGTACATCCAGACTCGGTTGGCGTCGATTACAAACATAAGAGTTTACGATACAAAAACTTTTTCCCAGTTTTTCAGCAAGCCAAGTTTGTTTGATGCCTCGTTCTTCAAGTACTTCTTTAATGCGGTTCATCGGTTTGTCCATTCGCTATATCATTTTAACGCTTCGTTCACAAAGATATAAAATAAAATGCAATAAAAAGATAAAAACTCAATAAAAAACAGTGCACACATAAAATGAACAGCAACCCAATGAATAATAATCTTTTGTTTGTCCGATATGTTTGTCAATGGTGTCAGATCGCCTCAGATGGCGCGGTTTGTTTGGCTAAAATTCAGTGGTAAAAATATAAATAATTAATATACAGTCATCAAGCGAGTCTTCAACGAGGAAGAGTATTAAGCGCACTCGGATAATTGACTCTTAGATATCGGCGCGGCAGGCAATGCGAATTGTTTGTCGCGCCGGTGGTTTTAGCAGCGAGCAGCAACGCAGACGATAGTCGCGATCAC
>CAZMAE010000037.1:0-10619 GCA_964564205.1 uncultured Odoribacter sp.
GACAAAGTTCAGCGGTATATTTTCCACCTTCCCAGCCTCCAGTAATTTATCCAGTGACTCATTAAACGGAGTACGGAAATATTCCAGCACCTTTCTGACATCCGCCTCCTCTTTCAATATTTCAAACAATTCATCATCATCGGCCTTAACATAATCCTCCAGATTTCCGAAATGCGCCGCCAATACCCCCGCCGTACGCACCGATATATTTTTCATGCCTATCCCGAAGCCATAAATCACTTTGGCAAGCGGGATGCTGGTCATCTCAAAGCTCTTGGGATAAATAACCTTTTCCAGACCTATCAACTGATCTCTTTTCCCGGTCAGGAGATAAATATCCGCAACATCCCGTATCAAACCTTTCGTCAGCAACAAATCAATGGTCTGTTCCCCCATACCTTCGATATTCATCGCCCTGCGGCTGACAAAATGCTCTATCTTTCCGGCAATCTGAGGAGGACAATGGTCTTCATTCGGACAATAATGATTGGCTTCCCCTTCTACCCGTACCAACGGAGTGCCGCATTCCGGACAATGGGTGATAAAACGCACCGGCAGGACACCGGCAGGACGACAGGCCCGGTCCACCCCTACGATCTTGGGAATAATTTCCCCGCCCTTTTCTACCAATACGGTATCGTGTTCGTGCAAATCCAGCTCGGCGATAATATCCGCATTATGCAAAGAAGCACGCTTGACTGTCGTTCCGGCAATATGGACCGGCTCCAAATTAGCGACAGGAGTAATACTTCCTGTCCGGCCCACCTGATAAACGACACTGATCAGGGGAGTTGCCACCCGTTCTGCCTTGAACTTATAAGCTATCGCCCAACGGGGAGATTTAGCCGTATATCCCAGCAAACGTTGCATCCCGACATCATTCACCTTAATGACTATGCCGTCGATAGGCACAGGCAATTCTACCCTTTTCTTATCCCATTTGACAATAAAAGCCCAGACTTCCTCAAACGAATGAGCCAGCTGAACATAGGGAGGCATGTGAAAGCCCCATTCTCCGGCCTTCATCAGATTGCCGTAATGAGTCGGTGTAGGAGGAGTATCTCCCGGGATATAATATAAATAGCAATCCAAATGCCTTTTCGCCACCAGTGAAGAGTTCTGCAATTTCAAAGTTCCTGCGGCTGCATTCCGGGGATTCGCAAACAAAGATTCCCCCGCTTCGGCCTTTTCCTGATTCAAACGGTTGAACACAGAAAAAGGCATCAGAATCTCACCCCGAATCTCAAACTCATCAGGATAATCACCCCTCAAACGCAAGGGAACTGTCCGGATGGTCCGTACATTTACCGTCACATCATCGCCCTTCACTCCATCGCCGCGAGTCACAGCCTGCGTAAGCTCACCGTGAACATAGGTCAGACTGATAGAGGTTCCGTCGTATTTCAACTCACAGACATACTCCACCTGATCACCCACCACTTTGCGAACCCGTTGGTCAAAATCCCTCAACTCCTGCTCATTGTAGGTATTTCCCAATGACAACATCGGATATTTATGGGCCACCTGAACGAATTCCCGGTTCAAATCCTGACCAACCCGCTGAGAAGGTGAATTCGGATCGTATAACTCCGGATAAGCAGTTTCAAGTCGCTCCAATTCGCGCATCAGCCCATCAAATTGCTGATCGGAAATTTCTGACACATTTTCAATATAATACTTATAATTGTAATATTCAAGTATCTTACGTAACTCAATGATCCGTTCCTGTGCCGTCTGCATAATCTTCTGTTAATCCTGGCAAAGTTAAGGAAAGTTTTTCAAGTAACGATAAAGACAATGAAAACAACCTGTACGGATTTTCCAAAAACTTCCCCGAATTCCCCATGGTGATGAAGAAAAATTTGCATTTAAAACATTCTTTTTATCGGTCAAATATTTTACTTTAGCACTTGATTAGCAAAAAGGAAAAATAACCTTACGGAGTTCCTGTCCTTCTCAACACCGGGAAACGGAATACTGTACAGCTACCAATAAACTCAGAAACTTATGAAATACCGGTCTGTCAACCTACTTTTTATCCTGCTCTTAGTGCTGACCAGTCCCCATCTCAGGGCACAATTCATCAATTTCGGACAAGATCGCACTTCCTTGCACTGGAAACAGATCAACACAGCGGACTTTCAAATCATATATCCCGACTTTTTTGAAGCGAACGCCCAAAAAATGGCCAATATTTACAGCCGGCTCTACCGGCATGCCAATACCTTGGAAATAAAGGCAAAAAAAATAGCCATGATTGTACATGCGGACGGAGGGATCTCCAACGGCAATGTAGCCTTGGTTCCCCGCAAAAGCGAACTCTACACCATGCCCACTCAAACCCCGGGGGACAATTGGCTGGAACATTTATGTACTCACGAATTCAGGCATGTCGTGCAACTCGACAAGGTCGACCAGGGACTAACCCAAAAAATATCTTATCTTTTCGGTGAACTTTTCCCCATTGCCGTAGTCGGTGTTTATGTCCCGATGTGGTTTATGGAAGGCGATGCCGTTTGTTTTGAAACATCTGTCGGACGCTTCGGAAGAGGACGTTCGCCTGAGTTTCTGGATGAAATGAAGGCCCAGGTTCTGGACAAGGGGATATACAGCTTTTCCAAAGCAATATTGGGGTCATACAAAGATTTTGTCCCCAACCGCTACGTCATGGGATATTTTATGACCGCCAATGCACGCGTCAATTACGGCAGTGACATCTGGGCCAAGGCACTGGAAAGAACAGGACGGCGTCCCTTTGGCATTACTCCGTTCGCCAAAAGTCTCAAACTGACAATGGAAAGCCAGCGGGACAGTCTCTGGCAGGACTCTTGTTTCCGTTCGCTATTCGTCAACCCCGACAGCATCAGGCACATCAACACTTATCCCGACACCAAGCGCACCCTTTACCAGGACAATTTCACCGAATTAAAAGCCATCTGGCAAAAAGAGGCCGCTGGACGCAGGAACTGCTTCGACACTCTTCCTACAGAAAATAAATACTATACTCATTACTACTACCCGGTTCCTGTCGGAAAGGAAGAAATCATTGCCTACAAAAAAGGATTACAACAAACCGGAGCTTTTGTCAGCCTATCCGCAGCAGGAGAAAAACTATTGACGCACACCGGAACTCCCGATGATTACAAATTTGCCTGCAACGGACGGCAAATCGTATGGAGCGAATACTTTCCGCATCTCCGCTGGGAGCAGGGAGGCCGCATGCGTTTGAGCAGCTACGACCTCCGAACCGGGAAATACAAGCGTTATCCTGGAACAACCAATCAGTTCGCTCCTTTTCCGGTAAACGACCATTGGGGATTCGTGGAAATAAACAACCGGAACGAAGCTTTTCTCGTGATTGCTGATTCTGCCTTCAGCAAAGAAATCCTGCGCATCCCGGCAGCCCCCGGGGAAATATTCATTCACCCCTCCTACGCCGATGCAAAAATCCTCACCGTGGTACAGTCCTCTGCAGGGTTGCATCTGGAACAAATACTGCTACCGGAAGGCAAACGGGAACGCCTTACGAACCATCTCTTTTACGAAATCGACAATCCAGTCTATGCTGACAGCAGCATCATTTACCGAGCTTCGTTCGATGGACACAATGCTTTTTACCGGCTTAAAAATAAACAAACCACGAAAATACTGGAAGGACGCTACGGTCTCCGGTTTCCTTACTACCAGGCAGACAGCGGACACCTCTTCTTCTCCTTTTACACGGCCGACGGTTACAAACCGGCCAAAGTCAATCCTGCTTCCCTCTCTGCCCAACCTGTGGAATATGCACACTTTCGCCTGGCCGACAGTATAAAGCGGCAAGAAAAATGGCAACTTCCCCTCACAACCGATTCTGTTTACCCCGTCCGGAAATACAGCAAACCAGCTCATCTGATCAATATTCACAGCTGGGCACCTCTCTATATCGATCTGAACGACTGGGACATCGATTTCGGGGCTGTTGTTTATTCCCAGAATAAACTAAGCACCCTTTCTTTTTCAACCGGCTATATTCTGGGGTCCGGCTATGACCACGGAGCCTGGATATTTAATGCCACCTACAGCGGACTGTGGCCCATCCTGGGATTAAACCTGAAAACCGGAAAAGAAAACGGCTATGCATCGGTCAAGGCGAAAGAGAAACTCAACGGAACAACGGGAATCCTGTATGTCTACAATAAAGCTTACCGCTCATCGGCAGACATTACACTGCATTTCCCTTTCAACCTCTCACGCAAACAATATATCCGCAACATCCAGCCCTATTTGCGGTATAAACTGGAAGCCCTCCACGCACAAAAAGCCAAAGACGCTTATCTGCCTTTTGAAAAAGACAACATCATCTGGCTAACTCCGGTTAACAAACTCGATTATCACCTCCACCAACCTTCCCGTTTTTATCAACTTATGGAATATGGCATAAAATTCAGCAATGAAACACGCATGACCAGCCAAGAAATCAATCCCCGCTGGGGACAAATGCTTTCCATAGGTTTCACCCAGTGTCTAAATCAGGGCCTCAACTTGGGCAATCAATGGTGGAGCGATGGAATGCTCAACTTTCCGGGAGTGGCCGTCAACCATTCCATCTCTGTATATGGCGGTTTTCAACGCATGTTCCATACCACCCGGAACTATGGGAATAAAATTTTGTATCCCAGAGGAATAGGATTGTATGGATACGAAATTTCCACCATACGCAGTTCCTACCGTTTACCGCTGCTTTTTCCCGACCGGCATCTAAGCAAACTGCTCTACTTCAAAAGCGTAAACGGTTGTCTGTTCTATGATTACGGCACCAGCCGCAACAAAACGCAGACCCATCATTATTCTTCCTACGGGATAGAATTGACAACAGACACGCACCTCTTCCACCTCACCTACCCTATCCGCCTGGGAATCCGCACCGGATATGAAACCCAAAAGAAAAGCGTGTTCGCAGACTTTATCTTTTCCATTGGTCTGAGCGTCTGATGCGCAAGCATCTAACGCTCACTCCGCAACACCGCCGATGCAGTCTTTCGCAACTCTAAGCTTTCAGGCACTCCGATCCGTCAATGACCAAGAATGTACAACCTTTTATCAGGTCACTAAATAATTGCCATTTGCTATTGAAAAAGGCAAATCAATCGTAGACGAGTATTTAAAAACAATTTTTTTCAAAAAAGTTCTTCCTAGCTATTGGTTGTTTCCTTAAATTTCTGTAAATTTATACCATTCAAAAAACATGACGTTTCCCCCTCGCATTCCCTGTGGAGGAATGCTATTAGATTTTATCACATCATTTTTATTCCATTTTTTATCATGAAACGTTTTATAATAGCAGGACTTATGCTCTTGACAGGAGCATGCCACCATTCCATGGACTCCTGGCCATCGGACAGTGACCGCCAGGATGTAGCAATGCATTTCAGGACCCGGAGTCTTTCCGGCATCAACTCTCTTCCTCCGACCTATCAATTTTTCATTTACGACAACTCCACGAACACCGTGAGCCGTCATTTCGTCAATTCCACCGATCCGGGCGGACAATTAAACCTCAAGCTATTTCCGGGATCTTATACGGGGTATTGTATCACCTATGCCGATGAACAGGACACCTGGGAATACACCGACAACTCCGCCCCCGATCAGATTTTACTGCAAATAAAAGGAGAAGCCAAAGATTATTGTTTGGGAATGGCCGATTTTGAAGTAAGCAAATCCGGCGGGAATGCTACATTCGAGCTGGTCCGAAAAGTAGCCATGCTGAAAGTGATTATTGAAAATATCCCGGAATGGCTCACCGACTTACAGATCAACCTCACCAATCTTCAGGATAAAATGAATCTGCTGGGAACCTATTCGGGACAAGCCAGCCTGACCAAAGACATCATTCCTGCAGATGAAGACGGGACTTCAGTAACCTCTCTCCTTTTGTTTCCACCCCAAGGACAGGCAAATCTCACGCTTTCTTCCAACTCTCTCGTATTCGTGACGCCGGTGCATACCATCGAAAACCTGCAAGCCAATCATATCACCGAATTGAGAGCTGTTTTCAACAACGACATGAATAAACCTACAATCGATATTATAGCTGAAACCATCGACTGGGATCAGGAGATCTTCCAGGAATCCGATTGGAATATAGATCTTCCCGAAGGACCTTGCGAAGGCCAGGGCAACGGAAACAATCTGCTCAAAAACGGAGGATTCGAAAACGGCTTTACAAATAATATTCCTACTGACTGGAAACTGGACAATGGTGGAGCTTCCAAACAGGTTGTTCAGGTTACCTCCCCGACCTGCGAAGGCAACCACGCCGTACGCTTGGAAGGCAAGACTTATCTCTACCAAGACATTCCCGTGACAGGCGGAACTTGCTACCAATTAAAAATGTTTGTCAATGCACCCAATGAGAATGTCAAATGGAGATATTGGTGTACCTGGATGCAGGGAAGCACCAATTTAAATTCTGATGCCATCCGTTCCTCCTCCTATCAATACCAAACCGAGGGCTACACAAATGTCTTCGGCGATCAGATCTTCCGGGCACCGGCCAATGCCACCAAACTCCGCATGGAAATCCGGGCTTATCTGGATACAACGACAAGCGAAGGCCTGTATGTTGATGATGTAAGCGTTGAAGTCGTCAATTAACCCCCGAAAAGGACGGTCTTCCGGTTTTACCGGGAAAGGCCGCCCTTTCCCTACCCTTAACCACAAACACCATCCGGCACAAGCCGACTCACCGGATTTCATACTTTCAAGCCGGTATCGGATTCCAATTTACCAGATGCCACCCCCTCATAGGCCGTTACAGAGCATACGGCTTGTTTTACCGGTAGCCTGATACAATAAAGCTGAAGCAGACCCGGGAAACAACTATGTCTCAGTATATATTTCCGTGCCAAAGTCAATGTTCATTCCGGCACTCGTATAATTATTGTTAAAATACTAATTCTGCACTCACTATTGCAAAAAATATCCATAATTTTGCCATTGCTTCATAGTGATTTAAGGTGTACACAAGATTCGTATCTATTAAAGTGCAAATCTTGTCCCGTGGGAATGAATATTATTATAATTCAAAAATATATACATTAAATATGCATATTTCAAGTTTATGTAAATTTATTCTTCTTTATCGGAAGTTTTATTTATTGTGTATCATGTTCCATATCTGCTTACCGTTCTACGGAAATGCGATACCGCCTAAGGAACAAAAATTCTTGCTTGTTATAAATTCGTACAATGGGAATGCTCCATGGAGCCAGCATCTTATCACATCTGTTTTATTGCAGATCTCACAAATGCCGGAAGTGGATGCAAGGGTGGTGAATATGGACGGTACCCTCATACGCAACGACTCGTTATATAAAGCAACCGAGGAAGAAATCTTCCGGCGTTGCCTCAATCGGAAACCCGACTACCTGTTGCTGATCGGAAATATGTCCTTCAACCTGCGCGACCGTATCTGCCAAGAATGGGGCGACATTCCGATGGTTCTCGTGGGCAACCTGAGCACCTATGCTCCCTTGCCATACTATTTCACGGGACGTTCGGTGAACATGACGGATGAAGAAGTGATACCCCTGACCACCCTGCGCGGTAAATATAATTTTACATTCATAGAGGCTCCTATAAGATATAAAGAGACCGTCGACCTCATGGTTCAGCTACTACCACAAATGAAAAAATTGGTATTCGTTGCCGACGAGCTTTACCTGAATCAACGGCTGGACAGGCTGATACAGTCGTATATTGCCTCGCGATACCCGGGACTTCTTTACGAACGGCTGACGGCCTACGAGGGAAATGACAATCTGCTGCAGAAATACCTGCAGACAAAGGATCCCTCCAAAGGCCTACTTTTCTCCACATGGTTCTACGACCGCAAGAGTCTGCTAAACGAATCCTCCCTCGTGTCAGGCGATTTCCGCATGGTGGCATCTTCAGGCTATCCCGTATTCGCCTTACGGAATGATTACGTCACTGAAGACGGTTTTTTGGGTGGTTGCTTTTATGATGCCAACAAGGTGAAACAAAACATAATCAGCGCAATTCACCGGATCATTGTGCATGGAGAAAGTGCACGGAATATTCCGTTTGCCTATTCCGACAGCAGACAACCTGTATTCAATTACCAACAGATGATGCTAGACGATATCCCCCTGGACCGTTGCCCGGAGGGAAGCATTATCCTGAACATGCCACCTACATTCTGGCAGCAGTACCAATGGCAAATCATTTGCGGCCTAATCTTGCTGACTGCAGCTACCGTCATCTATCTGCTGGTATACATAGCCCAAAGGAAGAGAATAGCGTTGCTCAGCACATACGATGTACTGATACGTAACATGCCGGTATTCTACATGCAGGGGAAAGTGACTTTCGGCACCGCCAATGAAGTGAAAGACGTGGATGTGCTTATGGGAAATACCTTGTTCCAACACGTATACGACAAGAACAAGGAAGAGATGAAAAAAGACTCCGTGTTCTATAAGAAATACATTATTCCTTTCACGGAACTCCTGTTTCAGGAGAAAAAGAGTATTTCGTTCCTGTATTATTTCAAAGAAAGCGAGAAGTTCTATGAAATTATTCTCTGCCATTCCCGGGAGAAAGACAAGATAGATATCTTCGGTATGGACATCACCACACGCCACCAGGCCGAGAAGGCGCTCAGCGAAACCAACAAAAAGTTGGAAATGACACTCAGCGTAGCCCACATCATCCCATGGCGCTGGAACCTGATCGATAACACTATCGCGTGTGAGTCCGGACGTATCCTGCACCACATAGGATTCGGAAAACAATCAAACACTAACGACAAAGTACACATCATCCACGCCGAAGAGTATATACACAGAATACATCCGGATGACAAAAAACAGGTTCTGAAAGCCTACGAGACACTGGCTAACGGGACTCTGCGTAGTGTTAGAACGGAGTTCCGTGTCCTAACCCAAGTGTCGGAAAACGAACAACGCACCGACTGGATAGAAGTGAACGTCATGGTGGATCAGGTCGACAAGGACAAGAAACCCGTTTCCCTGTTAGGCTCCTTGTTACTGATTACCGCCCGCAAACAGCAGGAGCAAGCTCTGATCGCCGCCCGTGAGCGTGCCCGGGAATCAGATCGGCTGAAGTCTGCTTTCCTGGCCAACATGAGCCACGAGATACGCACACCGCTCAATGCCATCGTCGGCTTTTCCAACCTTCTCTGCTCCACGGAAAGTGAAAAAGAAAAGAAGGAGTTTGTCGATATCATAGAGAACAACAATCAGCTGCTGCTGCAATTAATAAGCGATATTCTGGACCTCAGCAAAATAGAAGCAAACACGCTGGACTTCAATTATCAAGTGGTTGATTTGAACGAGGTGTTCAAGAATGTGGAAAACGTCATCCGTCCCCGCCTGCAACCCGGAGTAATCCTCAACATGAACCTCGGAGCTACCGATTGTCACGTATATACCGAACGCAATCGCTTGTCGCAGGTTATCATCAACCTGCTGACCAATGCCTGTAAATTCACCTCTCAGGGCAGCATCTCGTACGGATATGAAATTCACGACACAGAACTCTATATCAGTGTGCGGGACACAGGACCCGGAATATCCAAGGAGGATCAGGAGAAAATATTTGAAAGGTTTGCCAAACTGAACAGTTTCGTACAGGGAACAGGATTGGGACTTTCCATCTGCCAGAACATCGTTAAGAAGATGGGCGGACGCATCGGAATCGAGTCGGAAGGCAAAAATAAAGGAAGTAACTTCTGGTTTACGATACCTTATCAGCCCAGAAAAGAAGAGAAGCCAACCGTAAATACGCTTCTTACCCAACAGGCTGTCATACATAAGGACATCGTTATTCTAATAGCCGAGGATAACGAAAGCAATTATCTTCTGTTTAAAAATATCCTGGGTTCCAAATACAAGTTATTGCATGCATGGGATGGTGTGGAAGCCGTAGCATTGTACAAGGAATACCGGCCCAATATCATCATCATGGACATCAATATGCCCAACATGGACGGATATGAGGCAACACAGGAAATTCGCAAGATTTCAGAACACGTGCCCATCATTGCAGTCACCGCCTATGCTTATGCGTCTGACGAAGCACGTATCATGAAGAGCGGGTTCAACGGTTATGTATCGAAACCCATAGATGCCCACAAGCTGAAAAATGAGATCATGACTACAATAAACAAGAACTTTATCCTGGTGTAAAAGGTTTTCCTGAAGGCTATCTCAACAGAGGTAAAATTGTTGAGTAAAGCCTGAAATTACAAACTCCCCGAAACTGTTTATGGATTCGGGGAGTTTATAATTTCAGACAATCAATGAATAGCACGTATAATTTGACAGACTTCTTTATCGTTTATTTTCTGGCACCCAATTGGGAATCCAAGAAAAACAGACCGGCTTCGCCAGCCTTCTTTACTTTGTCAACAAGCCCCTGAGCGGTAGCTTCCTCTTCCACTTGTTCCCGGACGAAGCTCCAAAGGAAATCCTGGGTGGCATTGTCTTTTTCTTCATGAGCAACGGAAACCAGTTTGTCGATGAGGGCAGAAACATGACATTCGTGCTGATAAACATGTTCGAATACCTCCAATGCACTGCTCCAATCCTGAG
>CAZMAE010000038.1:0-5041 GCA_964564205.1 uncultured Odoribacter sp.
GAAAATCACGAAATGAGGATTTTTTCAGTGCCTTCTTGTAATACATCGTTTTTATTCGTGATATAAACCGTTCTTTATTTGTCTCGCCACTAAATCTCTCACAAACATAAGCGCAAAACCGAGAAGGTTTTCGCCTTTCCATAAGCGTGGGCAACAAGCATCTTTATCATCTGCGGACATGCCTATTCCATACACACAATCGTGGGGATTCGCTTCGACTAATACCTTATCCCGGGTTTCTTGCAGATACTGTCCTAAAGCCTTATTCTGTGAGAATTTCAGATAATTAGCGGCAACTATCACGCCGTATTTGATTTTATCCCATAATTCACTGTCAAATCCTTTTACTTCCCGCCCAAGTTTTTTAATTTTTATTGGATTGTATTCGGCCATGATTCTCTTAAAACTTTCTTCATCACCAAACCTTAGAGCCTTGTAAGCCATCATATATTGTTCGGCACAATTGTACCAATGACTGTTGTTTTCAAATCCGCATGGCCACATTTGACTCAAACAACTCTTGTCGATATAACCTTTAGTGGTTTTATGCCCCCAAAAGAACAGATATTCGGGGGATTGCATTCGCATTATACTTTCTTTTGTATATAGTTGTCTCATAATTAAAACTCCAATCTAAATCCCTTTTGTGTCATTTCGGCATATTTGCCGGCATTGAAGCGATACCTGTTCGGCGTGCGGCGAGAAAGCATATTGCATCTATTCACGAGCCTTGAAATTATAGATGGGTCGAATAATATCCACCACATCTACAGTCGGTGTTATACACTCTAAAATTTCATCAATGGGCTTATATACCATAGGAGCCTCATCGAGTGTGCTTTCACAAACTGATGTCGTGTAAATTCCCTGCATCGAATGTCGGAAGTCCTCCATACTCAATGTTTCCATAGCCTTAGTGCGACTCATTAGGCGACCGGCACCGTGCGGCGCCGAGGACAGCCATTCACTGTTACCCTTACCGATACATATCAGAGACCCGTCGCGCATGTTAATCGGGATAATTAAACGTTCTCCCCGGTCAGCCCTTACAGCACCCTTGCGCAGAATGCCGGTATTGACATCAATGTAGTTATGTATTGTATCGAAACGAGGTATGGAGGATGCCGTCGGTCCGATGATAGCAGTCGCAATCATAAAGCGGTTGTAGGACGCATATTGCTGTACAATTGCCATATCGTGCAGATAGTTTTCCATCAATGTTCCACTCAGATACTCATAACCATTGTCGGGTTGTTCATCTTTGAGTTGTCGCAATACTGTGGATATTTCCGCTGCCCTGCCTGCCGCCTTTAGGTCGGCTATTGTACGACGACTCAATTCGCTATAATCAACAACGCACTGTCTCGCAATCTCTTGATAGTGAGCGCACACCTGAACCCCTAATTTACGGCTGCCACTATGTATAACCAAGAAATAATGTCCATCCTCCGTCTTGTTTACTTCGATGAAGTGATTCCCTCCACCCAATGTGCCAATACTGCGAAACGCATTATCTATATCAATGGAGTCAAGACAGTTTAGTCCATAGAGTTGTTCGAAGCGACTATGGATAGCTTGATGAACATTCGAGCCTGAAGGGACATCGCGAAGGATTGTTTGGTCAATAGTCTCCAAATCGGGCTGTTGTGTACCCAGGTCGTAGACAGACATACCACACCCTATATCCACACCCACGGTGTTGGGAATGATCTTGTCGTTAATCTTGATAACAGTGCCAATGGTTGAGTTTACGCCTGCGTGGCAGTCCGGCATAATGCGAATCTGACAATTCTTATAGGCAGCACTTTGGGCCATTTTGTTGATTTGAGCCAATGCTTCAGGCTCTACGGTTCGTGCGTAAATGTGTACTGGTTCGGTATTCATTTTTTTGTTGGGTTTTGTCTAATTAATGTTATATTGTTTGGTTTACCACTTAAGTCACTATTAATTCAGAGAAAAATAATCCATATAATCTATCATTTTATTTTCAACATTTACTATACGTGGGCGATATTGAGTGTATAATGACTCATATTCCTATTAGTTTTTCACCTCTCTTTTGCTATATATTGTTCTTTTCGCATGGACTATCATAGTTCATTAAAATTCCAACCTAAATCCCTTTTGTTATATACTACCACTTGCATCTAATTTATCTGCGCGATGTATAACCTCCCACAATTTATTTTGTCTTGCCATTACGACCTCTTCTTTTTCTGCTGGGTTAGCATGATGACCACCCATATGCCAGCGTATTGCCAGCGCCTCGTTGTCAGTCAATTCCAGGCCGAGCATTTTCAACAACTTAATCGAACGATAGCCGTGACCTTTTATATGCGTATTTCGGCGTCTTATTACATTATTTTCATCGTAATAGAGTTTTGCCGCCTTACATATATCGTGGAGTAATCCGGAAATAATAATACTATCAACAGGAAGTTCTCCTTTTAATTCAATAGCTATATTGCAGACTCCAAGAGAGTGTTGAGCTAATCCTCCTCGCCAATTATGATGACGGTCGATAGATGAGGGAGCCTCAAAAAATCCCGAACTATCAAGGTACTCCAAGACAGATTCAATTCCCTGACGATTCGTACTGGCAAGCAGATGAATTATTTCATTGCGATTAGCCTTTATTTGTTCCTCAGTTAGCATATCCCCTCAAAATTCCAGTCTAAATCCCTTTTGTTTCAGTTCGGCATACTTGCCGGCATTGATATTGCCCGCTCTATGATAATATCATCTATATCACCACTATAGTATCTTATATAAACATACTCTTTCATTAAAGAGATAAGATTTCTCCATCTCTTGTTATTCCGACAACATTAAAGAATTTGCATTCAATACTAGCAAGATTATCCCAATCTTTTGCAGCATATCGCTCATTTCGTTCATCAATCATTTCTATTGTTCCATCTGCTTTTAATCCAATAATGATATCTGCGCCAACAGAAATTTGTATAATATCTTTCCATTTGTCAACACCTTCAAAAGTGTCTGATGAAACAGTTCCATCACTATGTAGTACTGCCGATGAATCCGTACCATAATAATGGCTATAACAGTCAACTTGAACAACATCCGAGCAGTTATCATAAAAGTGTGTATTGGTACATCCGTCAACACTGTGATATAAGACCTTTCCAGTCTCGGTTAATCCAATTATATTGGAAAAGCCTACTGCTACTTGCTTGATTCTTTGCCAATATTTTACAACTTTGTTATGTTGTGGAACACCCTCCCAACCGCCTGGTTCATCAATTGATTCCACCGTTCCATCATAGAGTAGTGCGACAGTATGGCCCTCACTAGCTACAATATCTTTTACTCTACACAACCTTTCGATCTCCCAAGGTTTATCAAATTCACGTGTTTTACCACATGTGATTATATTGCCAGGCTCTGTAAGAACCATATATCCGCAAAAAGCTGCTACAACTTTGACAATGCGTTCGGTTGAACGCAACTGTTTAAAGTTATCATTACTTCCTACCAATGTTTGATGACCATTATCATTTAGAACAATAGCAAAATCTCGGGCGATGGCAATTTGCCCCTTGGGAATGGGTCTTTTATCTTTAATTTTATATATATAGCGGCTTAACCCATGATTGGCCTTGTTTTCCGATGCAGACAATTCTTTTTGTCCTTTTAGAAATTTTTCCTCCTCAAAATCTACACATTTATATCGAACATTATTCTTTTTTGCAAAATTATACGCATAACTTTTATAATCTACAAGCATTATCGGAGAACACCATTCACATTCAAACGCCTTATCGTCAATATGCGATACAGATGATGGTATTCGCAAATAATAATCAAAACCACCCATATCACAAAAAGCCCATTTTTCTATTCGTTTTAAAGTATCAGGTAACTCCAATTCACAAAAGCATCCCATAAATGAACTATCCCCCAAGCATTCGATCCCTCTCGGTACAGCATACTTTCCATGCCAACTCATAGGGAAACGGATAATTGTCGAACAATCATCACTTATTTCGACTCCAATTTCATTGTATTTATTGAGCTCATCTACAAACAACTTAGGCAATATTACATTTTGCAGTTCAACAGCATCTCTAAACATTAGTGAAACAAATGCCGGAGCCATACCTGCAGCACCACAGCCTATGGACAACACTAAGAACGTCTTGTTTTGATTATCTTGCGCATATTTAATAAAACGTTTTACCGCATTAACCATTTTGTATCGACGGTGTTTATGTACGGGGAGTGCATAAGTTTGCCCACTTTGACCTTCTCCTACACCCATTTTAGCTCCAAATTTATTTAACGCGTTTAACGCGGCGTAAGACGTATGGTTTCCTTTCGGATTAGTACCGAATACTAATATTTCATCTTCATTTAGATGAGTGACCTTTTCTGGTGTAAATCTTCTGTTATACATAAGTGCGCTAAAATTAGAATTCCAATCTAAATCCTTTTTGTTTCAGTTCGGCATACTTGCAGGCATTGAAGCGATATTTCGTCGGCATGCGGCGCGAGGCATTCGCAGGGCGTGACTCCGCCTCGGAGAGAATGCCGAGTTTGAGCATTTTGTTGTAGAAGTTGCGGCGGTCGAACTTAACCTCCAAAATCGCCTCGTAGAAGTTCTGCAACTCGGACATCGTGAAGACCTCGGGCAGCAATTCAAAGCCGATCGGCTTGAAGCAGATGCGCTCTTTGAGGACGTTCACCGCCATGCGCAGGATGCGGTCGTGGTCGAAAGCGAGGCTCGGCACTTCGTCCATCGAAAACCAACGCGCCGAGGTTGCATCGTCGCCGCCCTTCACCTCCGAAAGCCTGACAAGTGCATAGTGCGCGACGGTAATCACCCGCTCGCGCGGGTCGCGGTTTACGTCCGAGAAGGTGTAGAACTGCTCCACCGAGGCGTCTTTCAGTCCGGTCTCCTCCTCCAACTCCCGTTTGGCGCACTCCTCGGCGGTCTCGTCAATCTTCATAAAGCCACCCGGGAATGCCCACTTGCCCTTGAACGGCTCGATGCCCCGCTGACTCAACAATACCTTTATAC
>CAZMAE010000039.1:0-7104 GCA_964564205.1 uncultured Odoribacter sp.
GTCTGCATGCCCGAAGTATTTCCTTCAAACACCCAGTAACCCAGGAGACACTGACCATAACAGCCAAACCACCTTTGAACGATCCGCTATGGAAAGTATTTTACGAAGGCATGAAATAACAAACGTCCCTCCGACTTCACATACGAAATAATTTGCCAATTGGCGTGCTTCAAAGCACGCCGAATAAACCCTTAAATTCACTTTTGCCGGCCGAAAAATCTCTTTCACCGCCCGGTGCAGATCCGACATAAATCTCAGGTAATCCGCCTCAGGGATTTCAAATTGTATCATTATATAAAACCCAGGCCCGATCCGGAATTCATCTTGCCTCACTCCTTTTTGCCTGTTTCTTTCTTCATCAATTCATTGTAGCAATGCCGGCAAATCGGTTCGTAATCGTGAAGCTCCCCCAACATCACCAGCTTATCATTTTCAGAAAGACGGTGGGAATGATTTGCCAGGTTCCCGCATCTCACACAAATGGCATGTACTTTGGTGACATATTCCGCCACAGCCATCAATTGCGGCATAGGTCCGAAAGGGTTTCCCAGATAGTCCATATCCAATCCCGCCACGATTACCCGGACTCCGTTGTCAGCCAGAATTTTACATACAGATACGATATTCGCATCGAAAAACTGGGCCTCATCGATTCCTACCACATCCACCTCTCCGGTCAGTAAAAGAATATTACCGGAATTATCTACAGGAGTACACCGTATCGCATGCGCATCATGCGACACAACATCTTCTTCTGAATAACGGGTATCGATTTTCGGCTTAAAAATTTCTACCCTCAGCTTTGCAAACTGAGCCCGCTTCAAACGTCTTATCAATTCTTCAGTCTTACCTGAGAACATAGAGCCACAGACAACTTCTATCCAACCCGCCCGATTTGCATTTTCCAGAAACATACCGTTAAAATTTAAAACGCTGCAAAAGTAGACAAATTCCGGAATAAATGCCAAAGATTTAAAGTCCCGCTCCTAAACAACATTCCCCGGCCAAATCAACGGATCAAGGCTTCAAGAAACCGTCCCACCGCTCTCCGGAGCTGCGGAGCAGGACAAGTATAATGATTGACTAATATTGTAAATGCCCATTTCTCACCCGTCCGGTCAGTCAGATAACCGGCCAGAGAACGAACACCAGACATGGATCCGGTTTTAGCCACCATATTGCCTTTCAGCAGAGGCGAATCATGGCAATAACCTGCAAGACCTCCGTCTGTTCCCGCAACCGGAAGGGAAACCAAAAACGCCCGATGCTCCCCTCGTGCAACAACCGCCAAAAGACCGGTAATGATTCTCGCCGGAATGGCATTCATCGGAGAAAGTCCGCAGGCATCCTTCACCATCATTCCTTTAGCGGATATTCCCATCCCCTCCAACAAATCCGGCACCTTTTGCGGCCACTGTTTTCCCGCTGCCAAATACCCCAAAGCCTCCGCAAACAAATTTACACTGGCTTTATTGGTATGGTATACAATCTCTTCCAAAGTGGGAGAAACCAATACACACAACTCATTTTCCGCTGTTTCCTGCATCTTTTTCCCTTCCACCGGAATTCCTTTTTCCGCCAATACTTTCGTCAGCTCGTGCACAAATGTTGCTGCCGGATCATGCAAAGCCCCTTTTACCTGAAAAGCAGTCTGATGAGACGGAATGCAACCTTTCACACACAGCACCCGGCTATAAGGTCCTCCGTATATCCAGGCATCATCGGTACGAATAGCCGAGGCCCTGACTTCATTCCGGATTTCTATGCCCGGAAGTTCGGGAACAATTCCGGACAACTCGGCACGGGTACCGGGAGCCCCCGACCGGAATCGCAGCACAAAAGCATTGTCCCGGTAATTAAAAGGAAGATATTGCGCCGCATAGTAATTGGACACATCTTCCCACAACCAGGAACCCGGAATCGCTGTTCCGGCTTCCGCCCCTTCCATCCTGATTTTTCCCCGGATCGTTTTAATCCCTTTTTGTCTGATTTTATCAACAATATCATTCAAACCGGGACCGGACGGAAAATAACGGGAATCCAGGGTAGGGTCGCCCGAAGCCTTCACAATCAGGTCTCCCGACAAAATGCCCTGCTCTATCACCCCGGAATAACAAACGGGAGTTTTATACCGATAATCTTTCCCTCTCTGCTGCAAAGCAAACCAAGTCGGAAACAATTTGGCCACTGAAGCCGGGGTAAGCGCCATGTCGGGCTGCCATTCCACCACCGTTGTCCCATCCGAAACCCGGCATACCGATATTCCTATTGCCGCATTTTCCAGCCCCTCCGTTTGCAAAAACTGCTTCAGGGCAACGGAATATTGTCCGGGACTACTAAGAAAACAGCAACAAAACCCGATGCTCCATAACACTATTTTCAGCATCAGACATCTATGGATTTCAAAATTTTCTCCACTTCTTCTTCCGTTTCATGCAACTTGGATTTGCAAAAAGCGATTAATTCCGACACCCGCTTCACCTTCCCGCTCAATTCATCCACGTCCAACTGGTTGTCTTCCAATTTCTCAACAATGCTCTCTATTTCAGTCATCGCCTCTTTATAACTCATCTTTTTCTCTTCCATATCTTCTCTTTTCAAGCGAAGGGACGGTTCCTCCGGTTCTTTTTATAGGTTAATCAGTCCAATCTCCCGGAGGAACCGTCCCTCCGGTCATTGCTATCACTTCACTTCTCAGACATCCTTTTGCCATTTCTGTTTCAATGACATCGCCAGGCTTCAGACAGCCGGCCTCCAGAATGGCCTTACCGTTCAGACGGGTAATAGAATATCCCCTCTCAAGCACATTCCGGGGATCGACATACTTCACGGTATTTGCCGCCAGTTCCAATAGCCGGTCATGCTTAGTGAATGCATTCGCCGTTTTCCGCCTCACCTCTCCGGTCAACAGCTGAATACGGCTTTTTTGCCGGTCCGCCGCCCGTACCACACTGTTTGTCATTTTCGATTTCAACTGTCCGTAATAAATCTCCCGGATCCGGATATAAGCTTCTGTGTCATGTTCCAACCTTTGGGACAACAATTTCAGCCGGGATGTTTCGCCCATCCAAACGGCCTGAATTCCGCGTTTAAACCCGGTAACAACCTTGAGCTGCCGGGTCTGTTCATCGTGCAACAATTCCTGCACCCCGGCAACAAAACGATTTTGCAACTCTTCGGCACAGCTTTCCTGATCCCTGAAAATTCCGATCAGCAAGGCCGCAGCCGCCGTCGGAGTCTTCACCCGCGAATGCGCCACCCGGTCCACAATCGTCTCATCCCGTTCATGCCCGATCCCGGCTATCACCGGCAAAGGAAACTGGGCAACATTAGCCGCCATGTCGTAGGAATCAAAGCTCCCCAGATCCGTTTGCGAACCACCTCCCCGGATGATCACCACAACATCGAACAACGTTTCATATTCGTAAATCCGTTCCAATGCCCGGATAACCGAATCCGCCGTTTTATCTCCCTGCATAACTGCCGGGAATAACTTCACATGGAAACGGTAGCCATACGGATTATGTTCCAGCTGATTGATAAAATCACCCAGTCCTGCTGCCGTCGGAGACGAAATCACAGCGATATTCTTGGGCAAAAGGGGAAATTCCAGTTCCCGGTTCATATCGATGATTCCTTCCTTTTCCAGCTGAAGCAAAATTTCCCGCTTCTTTCTTTCCAGATCCCCCACCGTATAGGTCGGATCAATATCTCTGACATTCAATGAATAGCCATACAATTCATGAAAAACCACCTCTACATTCAACATCACCTTCACGCCTTTCGCCAGGCAACGTCCCGTCGTGGTTTCAAAATAAGGACGCAAAGTCCTGAAAGTAAAAGCCCAGATCGTGGCCCTGGCTGTTGCAACGATTCCCTCGTCCCCCTCCCGCTTATCCGCCAGCTGCAAATAACAATGTCCCGAACTGTTCAACTGGATTTCCGTAATCTCAGCCGTAATCCAGTACCTTCCCTCAAATTCCTCCTTCAACACCTTCCTGATGCGGCTATTCAGTTCATATAAAGTAATTGCTTCCATTCCGCTGTATTCCTTTCGTCCGATACCCGTCCATTATTCTCTTCCGGACAGTTTCACATAAGCTTCCGGATTCCCTTTTTTCATTTTACATTCATATCTATCGTCTTATTCAGCTCGTCAATATAATCCAGCAACTCCGAACGGCCCAACTTCTTCTCTGCCGATGTCATAAAAGCCAGAGGAGTGGTCTCCCAGGTATCCAGCATCACCTCATGGTAACGGGCAATACATTTCGACCGCTGTTCCGCACCCAATTTATCCGCCTTCGTAAACACCATGACAAAAGGAACCCCGTTCTCCCCCAGCCATTCCATAAACTCCAGATCTATCCGTTGGGGTTCAAGGCGGCTGTCCACCAATACAAAAAGACACACCAGATTTTCCCGCCTCAGAATGTAATCCCGTATCATCCGATCAAACTGCCGACGGGCGGATTCCGATATCCGGGCATAACCGTATCCGGGTAAATCCACCATATACCACTGGTCATTGATCAGAAAATGATTGATCAACTGGGTTTTCCCCGGCTTTGCAGCTGTTTTCGCCAACTTTTTATTATTCGTCAGCATATTGATCAACGATGACTTGCCAACATTCGAGCGGCCGATAAACGCATACTCATGACGATCAGGCGCCGGACATTTCGAAACCGTTGAATTGCTGACCAAAAATTCTGCCTTGACGATATCCATAAGAAACTGATTTAAGTTTTGACAAATATACAAATAAGGCGGGAGCAATAGCAAATTTATTTGATTTTGCCGGGCAAAAGTATATGGAGCGAAGCCAACACTTTGATTCCTGCCGATCCGGGCTCCCGGCCTAAGCCGGATCTCTACAGGAGGTCCTTGCTTTTCTTCTTAGACTGAATCCCCAGCTCCTTCAGTTTTTGGGTTTGTGCGATCAGATTTCCATTGCCGCTCTTCAATTTTTTATACGCCTGATCATACGTTTCCTGTGTTTTATGAATCTGCTCCCCAATGGCGGTAAAGCTTTCCAGAAAAGCCAGACATTTGTCATACAACTTCGCTCCCCTCTCGGCAATCTCCATGACATTCCGGCTCTGATATTCCCGACACCACAAATCAGCCGCAAGCTTCAGGGCAACAATCAGATTGGCGGGACTCAACAAAAGCACCCCTTGCCGGTAAGCTTCACTCCACAATGTGGGTTCGGTTTGCATAGCCAGCAGGTATGACGCTTCATTGGGGACAAACATCATGACAAAATCCGGAGTCCCCCCAGCCCAACCGCTATAATCTTTACGCGCAAGCTCCTCTATATGCCGGCGTACCGATTGCAAGTGAGCTTTCAAGGCCAGCCCGCGTTCAGCATCGTCATTGGCATTGCAATAATTCACATAGGCAGTCAGCGAAACCTTCGAATCCACGATAACCTTCCGGTTGCCGGGATAAACAACAATCACATCGGGACGCATCCGGTTGCCGGTCCCGTTATACAGCACCTCACCGGATTCATTCTTCAACGTTTCCTGGACAAAATATTCCCTTCCCTTCGTCAAACCCGAATTTTCCAATATGCGCTCCAAAATCATTTCCCCCCAGTCCCCCTGCACTTTCGTATTGCCTTTCAAAGCATTCGTCAGATTGACAGCCTCCAGGCGGATCTGATTGTTCAGTTGCACCAATTCCGTAATCTTCCGTTCCAACACCGTCCGCTCCGTAGATTCCTTGTGATAAGCCTCATCCACCATCTTGCGAAACTCTTCCAACTCTTTATTCAAAGGATGCAAAATCCCCTCCATATTCCCCCGGTTGGTTTCCGTAAAACGCCTGGACTTATCTTCCAGAATCTCATTCGCCAGATTCCGGAATTGATCGGTCAGCACCTGCCGGGCATCCCCGAACTCCTTTTTCTGATACTCCAGGCGCTCCTCCAGATGGTTCAAAGACTCTTTCAAACGCACATTCTCCTTCAGCATCTCCGTTTTTTCCAATGCCATCTGCTGCTCTTTCGCCTGCCACCCCAACCGATCTTCCTGCAGCAACGCATTTTTTACCTCCAATGCCTTCCGGGCCGTCCGCATAAGTACAAATACAACGGCTCCGCCCGCTAAAATTCCCGTAATTAAACTGATCATGTCCATAGCAAGCAAAAATACGCAAAAGTCGGGAGCAATGCCAAATCTATTTGAGGTAACAATTCTCTTAGCGATTGGAAATCATCAATACCTGGATTTGTTTTCGCATGCCTGCCACAAACGGAACTCCTCGCCGGTTGTCTCCTCCCGATAACGAAGAAAAGGAATCGTCCGTTCAGCCTCCGGCAATTCGATTTCCCGGTAGATAAACGAATCGTCGAAACCGGCCTGCGCAGCGTCCTCTTTAGTCGCAGCATAATAGACCCGCGCCGGCCGGGCCCAATAGATGGCTCCCAAACACATCGGGCAAGGTTCGCAGCTGCAATATATCTCACACCCCTCCAACTGGTGCGAAGCCAATTTGAGACAGGCTTCCCGGATAGCATTCACCTCGGCATGCGCCGTCGGATCGCAATCGGGAGTAACGGTATTGCCGCAGGCGGCTATTATTTCCCCCGCTTTGACAATCACGGCCCCGAAGGGCCCCCCCGTACCTTTCTTTACATTTTCCACCGCCAAACGAATGGCTTCCTCCATGAATCTCTTTTCATACATATCCGCGTCCTTTCCCCAAACTATACTTCCTCTACCTTATTATTTATCTTCCCTTATCAGGCAGTTTGCGGCTATAGCAAACCATAAACAAACCGGCCAGAACAAAGGGGATGCTTAGAATCTGCCCCATATTCAGCGCCATTCCGGCTTCCCAGGGTTCCTGGACTTCCTTGGCGAATTCAATGATGAAGCGGGCCGTAAAAATAAGAATCAAAAAAGAGCCAAAAATGAACCCCATATTCTTTCTTACCTTCGTACGCCAATACAAATGCATCAGCACAAAAAAGCTGAGCAGATAACAAATCGCCTCATACAACTGAGCCGGATGGCGGGGTAATTCCGGATCATCCAGGCCGGAACGGATAAACCGGAAACCCCAGGGCACGGTTGTCGGCAAACCAACGATTTC
>CAZMAE010000040.1:0-7575 GCA_964564205.1 uncultured Odoribacter sp.
CAGATGCAAAAGGCCATTGCCTTGATCAGGGAAGCGGATCCCGGGTTTAAAGTTGCCTTGGCGGGCAATTATCACCCGCAGATCGAAAAAGATATCCATGATTATTGTGTGGGGTCGGGACAAGCTTTCCCGGAGGAGGTCCTGGCTGAAAGAAGGGCTCAGGGGAAGAAAAGCACGTATTACACTTGTTGTTCGGAAGCTTATCCGAACATGTTCACCTTTTCGCCCCCTGCCGAAGCGGCCTGGCATGGCTGGTACGCTGCAGCTGGCGATTTCGACGGTTATTTGAGGTGGGCGTTCAACAGCTGGGTGAAAGATCCCTTGCGGGATTCCCGTTTCCGTTCGTTCGGGGCAGGAGACTGTTATCAGGTATATCCCGGCGGACGCTCTTCCATCCGTTTCGAACGTTTGGTGGAGGGGATTCAGGATTATGAGAAAATACGGATGCTGAAAGAAGAGTTTAAAGACAACCCCGGGCAAATGGAAAAAATCAGGCAGATGCTGGCCGGTTTCAAGATTGAACGGCTGGCCGATACCCCTGCTGCGGATATGGTGAATAAAGCCAGAGAAACCTTGAATCGGTTTTAGAAGCGGAAACGGGAAATTTTCAGGTGTCTTTTCCCTTTCCTTCGCCATATTCCTGCTTTATTGCCCGTTTCCGTTCAAGAGTTTGATATGTGCAACGATTGGGATGATACGGTTAAAATATCAACTGCAAAAGACTATATCCGAAAAAGTGGCCAAACTCCTTGCTTCGGAATAGGAAATTCAGAAAATGCTTTCCCGCTAAAATTTTATCCGGATTGTTTCGCCCTCTTTTGCTTTTCGGTGGCAGAGGGGCTTCCCATCGGCGATGACGGCCACTTGCAGCCTGCCGCCGAGGCGCTTCACTTCGATGTCGAACCGTTTGCCGAACGCGCAGATCTTCCGCAGGCTCATCCGGTTCCACTCCTGCGGGAGGCGGGGCGTAAAGTCGAACGAGCTCAGGCCGGTGGGGCGGATGCCGAACATTCCTTCCGTGATGATACGGCAATACAATCCGCTTTCGGCAGACAGATGGCGTTGGTTGCCCTCCGGCCATGCCTCGATCGCGTAGGGGACATGCTCGCCTAACAGCCGGCGGGAGGAGTAGAATTTCAAATATTCGGTCGCCCTCTCCGTCTCGCCGCAAGCATATACGCCACGCAGCGCATAGAGGGTGGAGCGGTCCCAGAAGGTTTCACTCCCGGCCTGCGTCAACAAGCCGTTCTCCGTCCACAGGCGCGGGGAAAACAAGGCCCGGATGGTCGCCTCTTTCCTATCCTCTATCCCGACGGTGAGCGGGATGCAGATCCAGGAGCGCAAAACATCGTTGCCCTCATAATAGCGGTAGGTGTCGAACCCCTCGACCGTCCCTCCGAAATAGCGGTCGATATTTTTCTTCAAGGACGCCCGCTGCCGGGCATACGCCGCAACCGGCTTCCCCAAATCCTTGCCCAAATAGCAGGCAGAGACCAGCGCGTCATAATAGAGGGAGGAGGTACAGAGATTCGCCTCCCCTGCCGGGAAACGGCCTTCCAACTCGTCCGTATCGGATGCCACCACCCCGCCTTCGTTCAGGTGCCGGCGGCAATACTCCAGACACCATTCGATCAGCGGCCACAACTTCTCGGCTTCCGCCCTGTCCCCTCTGGACAGCGCATAACGGGACGCGCCATACGCGATCATCGCCGCATCGCCACGGTCACCGGCGCCCGCCCAGATATCGGTTCCCTCCGCTATGATCGAACTGGGGATCGGCTTGTATTCCGGGTTCATGAAACGGGCAAAATGCTCGTACGAACACAAGGCGGAACGGTTTCCGACCTCATAGCCCAAGTAGGGAAAGAAGGGGTTGATGTATTCCGCCTGATCGTTCGCCCAGATGGCGGCATAGTAGGATTCACCGCCGGGTCCGTGCATCAGCCCCCCTTGGGTCTCGTAGATACTCTCCGCCCCACGGATTTTGGCAAAGGCGAACATGGTGTTGATGACAGGATCGGGGGTCTCCAACACCAACTTGTCCCAAAGGCCGGCGATCAGCTCCTGCCGGGCCTGCAATTCCCGGTCGATATCGAACGGACCTTCGCTCTCGTTCTTTTTATATCCGGCAAAGACCGCACTGAACGTCACCTCCTCTCCCGGTTGCAACAGGCAGGCCCTCTGTCCGCCGATCGTCGCAACCAACTTGTAGGAGCCATCCACCCCTTTTGCGGTATCCGTCTCGATCACCGAACGGGAAGAGGGTATCTCTACCGACAGGACGGATTCGCCCCTGTTCCGCAAGATATATTTTTCACAAAAAGCCGGATGAGAGACGGAGGGGAACAGGATGCGCGTCAAGCCGAGCTGTCCTTTGCGGGGAAGCGTGTATTCGCTCTGCACGACCATTGTGCCGTTCAACGTGATCTCTTTCACCTTCTCGCCCTGCAAAGAGCGCCCGTTCACCTCGATCATATCCGTCACATCCCAGGCAAAACGGCGCATCAGGCTGGCGTGCGTATTGTTCGGAATCGTGCGGAGCATCGGCCACACCATACTTCTGTTCAGCATAAAGGCGCCGTCTGCATCGACTCCGTAGCGAAGCACGGTCGAGACTTTCAACCCGCTCATCTCGATATGGTCCTCATGCGGGATCCGCTCATCCACCCGCCAGGTAATGCCGCCGGCAGGATTAATCTCCCAGCGATCGGCTGCCGATACGGAGAGGCAGCTGATCCATAAAAAGGATAAAAGGCAATAAATCTGTTTTTTCATGTCACTTAACTGAAAATCTGTTTTTCAGGTTTCTTTTCCAAGACGCCATTCGGGCGATAAAGGTAGTACAAATTTCAATCCTTCGTACGTTTTATCTCCGTATGGCTGTTACTCCGGTATGCTTCCTCGACCTCACCCTCAGCGCCTTGCATATCACCTATTCTGAAAAACCTAAAGAGGGCATGTCAAAATGAAAATTTTGACACACCCTCACTTTGATTGAAGAGTCCTGAACTTGATCCGTCTCTTATTGTGGCGGCATCAGCTTATAGCTTACTGGCATCGACCAGCAGTTCTTTGTTGTATTCGCCTCTGGCGAGTTTGTCTGCCACGTTCTTGAATGCCTTGATGGTGTATTGAACGTCTTCCATAGTGTGCTCTGCAGTCGGGATGAGGCGCAGCAACAGCTGTCCTTTGGGAATGACAGGGTAAACCACGATGGAACAAAACAGGTTGTAGTTCTCGCGTAAATCGAATACCACCTGCATACCTTCGGCCACACTTCCGGAAAGATAGACGGGGGTAACCATCGAATTGGTGATTCCGATATTCATGCCGTCTGCTTTGAGTCCTTCCTGCAGGGCATGGGCAATTTTCCACAATTTTTCCCGGCGTTCGGGCTGGGTTTTCAGCATTTCAAGCCGTTTGATCGCACCTTCAACCATAGGCATCGTGAGCGATTTGGCAAACATCTGTGAACGCATGGTATAGCGCAGTGACATGCACACCTCTTCTTCTGTAGCTACAAAAGCGCCGAATCCTGCCATTGCTTTGGCAAAGGTTCCGAAATAGAGGTCCACTTTGTCCTGAACGCCAAAATGTTCGCCGGTTCCTGCACCGGTAGGTCCCATGGTGCCGAAGCCGTGGGCGTCGTCTACCAACAAGCGGAATTTGAATTCCGATTTGAGGGCTGTGATTTCGTCGAGTTTGCCCAAGTCGCCAGCCATTCCGAACACTCCTTCGGTGACCACCAGAATACCGCCGCCGGTCGTTCCTACGTATTTCGTGGCGTGTTCCAGTTGTTTGCGGAGGCTTGTCATGTCATTGTGTACATATACGTACCGTTTGGCAGGCGACAGGCGAAGACCGTCCATGATGCAGGCGTGGGACTCTGCATCGTAAACGATGCAATCGAACCGGGAGGTCAGGGAGTCGATGATAGAGATCATGCCCTGATAACCGAAGTTCAGCAGGAAAGCATCCTGTTTACCGACAAAGTCAGCCAGTTGCGATTCGAGATATTCGTGCCGGGAGGTCTGACCGCTCATCATGCGGGCTCCCATCGGATAGGACAATCCCCATTTAAGGGCTGCTTCGGCATCAGTCTTGCGGACTTCCGGATCGTTAGCCAGGCCGATGTAGTTGTTTAAGCTCCAGTTTAACACTTCTTTCCCGCGGAATTGCATCCGGGGACCAATTTCTCCTTCCAGTTTCGGAAATGCAAAATAGCCGTGTGCTTCCTTAGCATATTGGCCGATATTACCTCTTTGCTTTTTTACTCTTTCAAAAATGTCCACGTCGATAATATTTTGAAAATTTGTAGTTTCTTTTAGCCTTGCAAAGTTAGTAAAATAAGGTAAAATGTGATCAGGAGAAGGAGAAAAGTTGGTAAGATTGGGTATAAGTACTTATTGGCTTAAAGTTTTGGGTTTAAGGAGAAATGAACGGAAGGCCTGTGTAGGAATCAACGCAAGAGGGTGAAAAAACATTAAATAAAGTTGAAACGGAAGGAGAAACGAAAAGTTTTTACTTTTTGCTTTTTACTTTTTACTTTTTGCTCTATCTTTGCATGATGCAAAAAAGTGTTCGTTGTATGAAGAAATTGTTAGGATTCTTATGGGTAGTGTTGCTCATGACTTCTTGTGGTGAGTATCAGAAATTGTTGAAGAGCAACGATTACCAGTTGATTTATAAGAAAGCCATCGAATATTACAATAAGGGAGATTATCAGCATTCGCTGAATTTGCTGGAGTCCATTCGGAGTGTATACAGCGGAAGCAGCAGGGCGCAGAATATTGCTTATTACCGGGCATTCTGCAACTATAACCTGCGCGATTATGAGCTGGCCTCCACTTTGTTCAAGCAATTCATTCAGACCTATCCTGAGAGTTCTTTTGCGGAGGAGTGCCTGTTTATGATGGGTTTTTGCGACTATAAGGCGTCGCCCAAGCCTCGTCTGGATCAGCAAGTGACCGATAAAGCCCTGAACGAATTCCAATTGTATCTCAACCGTTATCCCAACAGCATGCGGAAAGACAAGATCAACGGTTATATGGATGAAATGCGGGACAAGCTTTCCTATAAAGCTTACCTGAGCGCTAAGAATTATTATCAGCGGGAATATTATAAGGCTGCTACCATCAGTTTGCAGAATTGTCTGAAGGATTTTCCCGGTTCGAAATACAGAGAGGAGATTATGTACATGCTCTTCGTTTCAAAATATGAGATGGCAGTCAACAGTGTGGAGGATAAAATGCTTGAGCGCTATAATAATGCCCGGGAAGAGTACTACTACTTTACGGACGAATATCCCGACAGCAAGTATGCTGCGGATATGAAGAAAAAGTACGATGCGATCAATGCATTTCTGAAGAACTACAAATACGAAGATTAATTATTAAGTTTAATGTCCGGTGTCCGATGTCTCGTCGGCATCCGGCACAGGACAAAAAATAGAAAATCAATATGGTAGATTTTAAAAAAGTTAAGGCGCCTAATAACACGATTACCCGCAATCCGGCAGTTTTGTCTGAGAAAGCCGATAATAACATTTATGAAGCGGTTGCTGTTATTGCAAAAAGATCGAATCAGATTGCCGTTGAAATGAAGGAGGAACTGAGCCGTAAATTGCAGGAATTCGCCTCTTGTACCGATAATCTGGAAGAAATTTTTGAAAACCGGGAGCAGATTGAAATCTCCAAGTTTTATGAGCGCATTCCGAAGCCGGTGCTGATCGCCACACAGGAGTTTGAAGACGGTCAGATTTATTTCCGGAATCCGGCAGTCGAGAAAAAGCCGGTTGCTAAGAAAGACTGAACAAAAGCCGCTTCCGGGCGGCTTTTTTATTGGCAGACAGTGGGTGCTATTTATCGTTTATGGAATATGGAAATGCAAGGAAAACATATTATAATCGGAGTGACCGGCAGTATTGCCGCTTATAAGGCGGCAGCATTGATCCGTTTGTTGGTAAAGGAAGGGGCTGAGGTGAAAGTGGTTATGACAGAATTGGCCAAACAGTTTATTACTCCCCTGACGCTTGCGACGCTTTCGAAGCATCCGGTGATGGTGGAGTTTTATAATCCTGAAAATGGGGACTGGCATTCTCATGTGGACATGGGGCTTTGGGCAGACCTTTACCTGATTGCTCCGGCAACTGCTAATACGATAGGAAAAATGGCCCATGGTATTGCCGATAATTTACTGCTGACCACATACCTCTCGGCCAAGTGTCCCGTAATGGTGGCGCCGGCAATGGATTTGGATATGTACCGTCATCCGGCAACCCAGCGAAACCTGGATATTTTACGGGAATACGGCAATCTGATCGTGGAGCCGGCGGAAGGAGAGCTGGCCAGTGGGCTAACAGGTAAAGGGCGCATGGCGGAACCGGAGGAAATCGCTGGTGCGGTGCGGCGTTTTTTTCATGCCGGTGATGATTTCAAAGGCAAGAGAGTGCTGTTGACGGCCGGGCCTACCTATGAAAAAATAGATCCGGTGCGGTTTATCGGTAACTATTCTTCCGGTAAGATGGGTTTTGCCCTGGCGGAGGAATTCGCCGGCAGAGGGGCTGAAGTGATTCTGGTTGCCGGTCCCGTGTCCCTGCAAACCGTTCATCCCGCTATCCGGAGGATCGATGTGGAGTCGGCGGCGCAAATGTACGAACAGGTGATGCAGGAGTCGGCCGGCTGCGATGTCGTGGTTTCCTGTGCCGCGGTGGCTGATTTTACCCCTGCGCAGAAAGCTGATCAAAAAGTGAAGCGCGGAAAGGATGCCTGGCTGCTCGAATTACAGCCTACCCGTGATATTGCGGCGGCATTGGGAGAACGGAAAAAAAGCGGGCAGATACTGGTGGGATTTGCCCTTGAAACCAACGACGAGACTTGTAATGCCGTTCAGAAGCTGCATAAGAAAAATCTGGACCTGATTGTTTTGAACAGTCTGAGGGATAAAAATGCCTGTTTTGGGTTTGATACCAATAAGGTGACCCTGATCGACCGGAGTGAACGGCAATTTCAGTATGAATTGAAATCGAAGCAGGCGGTTGCCCGCGACATTGCCGACCATATCGCCCGACTGATAAAGAATTGAGACAGGCGGTGGCAGGTGAGAATTTTTAAATCTCTCGGCTATGAAATCGACATATAAAGAAATAATCGGGAACCACGATTTCCAAAACATTTATGAGCAGACCTCAACGATTGTTGAACAAGCTCGCTCAACCGCTTACCGTCAGATAAACGAGACCCTCGTGCGCCGAAATTGGCTCATTGGCAAACTTATAGCAGAAGAAGAGTTAAAGGGTGAGAACCGCGCTATATATGGTCTTAAGCTGATAAAATGGCTCTCCAAACGTCTGACTGCCCAATATGGCAAGGGATTTTCAAAAAGCTATCTCTATAGTTTTGTGCAATTCTATAAGACACATACCGAAATTTTCCAATCACCGATTGGAAAATCCGTAAAACTGCTATCATGGACTCATTACTTCGCACTAACACAGGAGCTTAATAATGATGCACGCAAATGGTACGAGCAAGAAGCCGCAGAGCAAAACTGGAGCGTCCGTACCTTGCAACGCAA
>CAZMAE010000041.1:0-1894 GCA_964564205.1 uncultured Odoribacter sp.
TTGAACCGCTCCGGAAAAACCGATGTTTGTTCCTCTTTTGAAGAACTCCTTTCCGTCCTGACGGATTGAGGACGCCAGCTGCCAAATTATTTGCCAAAGTTTCAGGGAATTACTATATTTGTCAATAGATAGAAAAGATGCCTTATGAAATCAATTGGGGGATCTATCTATATATTTGTATACAGATACTTCATTTTATTTGGGGATTATGGAAAGCTTCAGGAATTATTTATGGATGGCTCTTTGTCTGTGTATGGTGGCCACCGTGTCGATAGCGCAGCGCAAAGTGGAAACGGCGGCAGAGAAAGTCATGCTGTTTATTGATGGAGCGCAGGTGACCCGTACTAAACGAGTGTATGTCCCCGCCGGAAATTCGTCTTTACTGTTTACCGGTCTTTCACCTGATCTTGATGCCCGGAGCATGCAGGTGAGTGCGAATGGGAAACTGAGGATCACGAATGTGAATCTGCAATATAATTTCATAGATAGTGTGGCGGAGGGATGTAGACAGGAGGATTTGAAACGTACCGGGGAAATCCTGGTGGATATTCATGCACCGGCTGCCTGTACCGTGACATTTACCTTAAGCTACTATGTTAAGAATGCCGGTTGGTTCCCTTCCTACGACATCCGTTTGGATAGCCTGACCAAACCGCTTTCCATTATTTATAAAGCGAATATCTTTCAACATACGGGCGAAGACTGGAAAAATGTCGCTTTGTCGCTTTCTTTCTCCGGTTTCTCAATGGGGAACGTGGCTCCCCGGCTGTTGCCTTATCGGCTGAATTACGGATGGACGGCGCCGGTCTATCGCAATGAAATAAGTGGAAATAACGTATCGGGCATCGTTTCGGATGCCACGACCAATGAACCTCTGATCGCCGCTCCGGTTAGAATTCCGGGCACTACCATCGGTTGCATTACGGATGTCAACGGCCGTTATTCGTTGACAATGCCCGAGGGACAACACCGGTTGCGATTTGCGTATGTCGGATACATTCCGCGGACGGTCGATGTGCGAGGCCATATGTTGCATGTCGTCCTGAATCCCGCTGCTGCGCGTCCGTGGGAAGTGATGGTCCTCGGTCATGATTCCCTTCAGAAAGTCCGGGAAAACGCACAGGATCTTATGGTTGCAGAGCCTGTGGAAAAGGAAATTGCCGAAGAGAAAGTGGAGAATACGATTGAAGTGGAACAAAACCGGCAACCGACAAGTCATGAATTCGGAATCAAGATGCCCTATACGATTTTATCGGACAATAAGCCTATTGTGACAGAGATAGGCTACTATGAACTGCCGGTCTCTTATGCTTACCGGTGTACTCCGAAAATCGATAAAAATGCCTTTCTGCTGGTACAGGTTACCGATTGGAACAAGCTCAACCTGTTGGAAGGGGAAGCCAATATCTATTTCGAAGGCGCGTTCATCGGCAAATCGGTGCTTAACGTAAATACTGCCGGGGATACGCTTTCGTTTCCTCTCGGACGCGACCGGCAGATTGTCGTACAGCGTACCAAAGAAAATGAATATACTTCTCGGAGCCTGAAGGGAGCCAAGCTGACACAGACGATAGGTTGGAACATATCCGTTCGGAATAATCGTCCGCAGGCGATTGACCTGACTCTTTACGATCAGTTGCCCGTCTCCGCCAACAGTAGAATTACCGTGACGGCCGAAGAGGTGAGCGGCGGCAAAGTAGACGGCGATACCGGCATCGTTACCTGGCCTCTGACCTTACAACCCGGCGAACAGCGCAATCTTGTCCTGCGCTATAAAGTGAAATCTCCGAAATACAAACACTTGAAGGTGGAATAAACAGACCGATGGCAAAAGACTGGCTATTTTTATTGTTTCATATTCTTTCGGTGTGCTTTCAGTTTTTTCAACGCCCAG
>CAZMAE010000042.1:0-15331 GCA_964564205.1 uncultured Odoribacter sp.
CTATCGACTGAGCTATTTCCGCAAGATATGAATCATCAGTTGCAAAAGACAACCGCGATTCGAAATTTGTGGGCAGTGATGGATTCGAACCACCGAAGGCTACGCCAGCTGAGTTACAGTCAGCCCCATTTGGCCACTCTGGTAACTGCCCCTGTTTAAAAGAACTCTCTTTTGTTTTTGCGGCTACAAATATAAAGCTTTCTGATCGCATTGCAAATTTTCGGGAAGTAAATGTTCAAATTTTTTGAATATTCTTTGAGCATGCAGGTTTACAGCCTGATTTTATGGTTGTTGAAGGAAAACCATTATCGGAGGAGTTGCAATGAGGTAATGGTCCGGACAAACTTTTTCCTGTAGTATTTGGGGATGTACCACAGAAATCCGCATGGGCCCGGAATTTCATCCGGGAGGAGGCAGAACCCGAAAAAAGTATTTCGGGACAGTTTAGTTTACTACGTTAGTCGGTGTTCCGGCCAGAAAATTCCGGATATTTTCCAGAGCCTCTTGCCCCATGGCGATGCGTGCGTCGATTGTACCGGTGCCGATATGAGGAGTAAGGACCACATTATCTAGTCCGTAAAGGGCTTCGGTAATGTGAGGTTCATCCTCGAATACGTCCAGGGCTGCTGCGGCAATCCGGTGACTTTGCAAGGCTGCTGCAAGTGCGGTTTCGTCGATGACTGCACCCCGGGCGGTGTTGATCAGAATGGCTGTCGGTTTCATCATAGCAATCTCCCGGGCTCCGATCAAATGCCGGGTTTGCGGAGTTAAAGGAGTGTGCAAAGAAATGAAGTCGGACTCCTGCAGGAGAGTGTTCAGTTCGACACGCCGGTATTCCGGCACGTCGGTCCGGTTGTTGTAGTATATGATTTTCATGCCGAAAGCCTGTGCTTTCCGGGCAACATTTTTGCCGATATTGCCCATTCCGATGATTCCCAGGGTTTTGTTTTCCAGACCGAAGCCCAGATTCCGCATGGTTCCCCACATTGTTTCCTTGGCAGAACGGATGCGCAGGTTGCACTCGGAAACCCGTCGGGCGGCGCTTAACATCAATGCCATTGCCAATTCGGCAGTGGGGTTATTGACCGCTTTGGGGGTGTTGGTGACTGCAATCCCTTTTTCGCGGGCATACCGGATATCGATGTTGTTATAACCGACTCCATAGTTGCTGACCAGTTTCAGTTTTTTCCCCGCATCCAGGATTTCCCGGTCGACCGGAGCATGAAAAATGGCCAATAAAACATCGTAATCGGGCAATAGTCCGATTAATTCACTTTTGCTGAATTCTTCTCCGGCTGGAAAAGTCACTTCCCAGTCGGCTGGCAGATTTTGGAACGGTTCTCGGGGAATATTGTAGGCTACCAAAAGTTTCATGTCTGGTTCTCGGGGATTTATGATGATGGTTTTTATTTCATTTCAATGTCGTGCGGGCATAAGGGGCTGCTTCCAGGCCTATGAATTGTCCCGCCAGGTATTTGTAGTATCCGGTTACGGCAACCATACCGGCATTATCCAGTGAAAATCCCAGGCGGGGGATATAAACTTCCCATCCTGACCGGGCCGCTTCTTCATGTACGGCCTTTTGCAATGCTGAATTGGCCGAAACTCCGCCTCCGATGGCAATTTGCCTGATTCCCGTTTGCCGTGCCGCCTTTTTCAGCTTGGACATCAGAATGTCGATAACGGTTTTTTGCAGGGAGGCACATAAATCCGGGAGGTTTTCCTGTATAAACTGCGGATTGTTTTTCAGTTCATCTCTTAAAAAATACAGGAAGGAAGTTTTCAGTCCGCTGAAGCTGTAATCCAAACCTGGAATCTGAGGCTTACTGAACGAGAAGCGTTCAGGATTGCCTTCCTTGGCCAGACGGTCGATGACAGGGCCGCCCGGGTAGGGAAGCCCCATTACTTTGGCGCATTTGTCGAAGGCTTCTCCGGCTGCATCGTCAATGGTTTGCCCGATCATTTCCATCTTCAGGTAGTCGTGTACGACGATAAGCTGAGAGTTGCCGCCGGAAACTAAAAGAGTGAGAAAAGGAAAGGAGGGATGCCTGCTTTCTACCCCCGGTTCTTTGATGAAATTGGCCAGTATGTGGGCTTGTAAATGATTGACTTCAATCATCGGAATGTGGTTGGCGATGGCAAAGCCTTTGGCAAAAGAAGTGCCGACAAGAAGCGAGCCCAGTAAGCCGGGCCCCCGGGTGAATGCAACGGCTTGAATGTCCTTTATTGAAACACCTGCTCTCTTGATGGCTTCTGAAACAACCGGAATGATATTTTGCTGATGTGCCCGTGAAGCCAGCTCCGGAACCACCCCACCGTAAGCCTCGTGGACTTTTTGACTGGCGATGACGTTGCTGAGCACTATTCCGTCCTTGAGGACAGCGGCGGAGGTATCGTCGCATGAAGATTCAATGCCTAAGATTACAGTCATATTTCAAAACGTTAAAAGGTAAAATCCTTTTCAATTCTGGTGCAATATTAATACTTTTGCAAGCAAACTGAAAATAACGGCGGGTATAAAAAAGCTTTTACGGATAATATTGTATGTTGCAGCAGGTTTTCTGCTGTCGGTGGGGATTGTTTATCTTCTGCTACTGTCTCCTTTTGTCCAGACTTATTTGGTACGGTATATTACCCACCGGATAGAACAGACGACCGGTGCCGGCATTCGTATCGGGGGAGTGGATTTCCGCCCTATGCGTTCATTGGTATTGAATGATGTTTTGCTGAAGGATTTAAAAAGCGATACCTTGCTGTATTGCCGCAACCTTCGGATTAAGGCGGATTCTTTCAATCTGATACAACGGTCGTTTACCATTGAGGAAATATTGTTGGATGAAGCAACTTTCAATTTATGGGTTGAGGATAGTACCAATGTCACCAATATTGAGATGTGGCTGGAGGCTTTGCAAAAAAGTAGTCAGGAAAAGGTTTCGGGGGATGGAGTGCCGGAGGGCAAGGGATCGGATTGGCTTGTCGGTTTGAAAAAAATAAGCATGCGGAATTCCCGGTTTACCTACCGGGAAGAAATTCTGGATACGGTGGATTACGGAGTGAATTGGACGGATGTCGATTGCCGGGATCTGAATGTGGATGTCAGCGGAATCGACTTTTCCGGTTCCCCTCAACGCATGGAGGTGGCTAATCTTTGTTTTCGGGAAAAGTCAGGTCTTGTTGTGAAAAATATGGGAGGAAAGGTGAGGATGAGCGCTTCGGATTTACTGATTACCGGCTGCCATTTCGAGTTCGAGAGAAGTAGTGTGGAGCTTACCAGGCTGGAGTTCAACTGGATCCCGAATCAGCACGACTGGAAGTATTTTACAACCCGTATGCAACAATACTATGAATTGGGCCCTTCGTCGGTGAGTTTTATCGATTTGGCTTATTTTAACGGAATACTGCGGGGAATCGACAATACGGTAAGGTGTAGCGGAGTGGTGTCCAATACCATAAATCATCTGGAAGGCCATGATCTTTATTTTGAGTTCGGTGACCGGACGGTATTTCAGGGAAGTTTCAAGTCCCGGGGATTGCCGGACGTCTGGAATACGGTTTTTGATATAGAGTTGCATAAAGCCCATTTGAGGCCGACGGATTTGGCGACGGTCTACCTGCCGTGGTTCGACCGGCAGATACCGGTGCCTTCACCATTGTATCGTTTGCCTTATGTTGATTTTGAACAGATCAAATTTGACGGGACATTTGCAGAATTCCTCGTGAAGGCGAACAGTGTCACTCCTTCATTAGCCGGGCAATTGAGTTTTACCTACGGGCCTTGCCGGGATAATCCGGAGGAGGAGTGTGACGCCATGGGGGTTTCTTTTAATTTCGACCGGATAGATTTCGGTTTGTTTACTGGCTTCGATTTTTTAGGAGGGGGAAGGTTTGAAGGATCCTGTAGCGGCATCTGGAATCAAGCGGGCCCCCGGTTTGCAGGGGATGCCAGGGTAAAGCATTTGCAGATGAATCAAGCGGTGTTGAGTCAAGCGGAACTGGCATTGAATTGGATGGGCGACCGGATAGAATTGACAGCGTTTACCGGGGATTCCGTGTTGCCGGGAAATGTAGCTGTGGCATACGATTTTAGCGACACCTTGTGCAATTTGAGATTAGGGGGAAAGGTCGCATTGAACGACATGAATGCCTGGGGGCTGGGGTTAGGCAAGGGCTGTGAACGAACCGGCCTGACATTCGGTCTGGAACGTTCCGAAGCCGGTGAGAGAAGTTTTACCCGCCTTGCATTGACGGATATTTTTTATTCTAATGAACTCGGCCGGTTCGATATAGACTCATTGTGGCTGGAAGATGCTCAGCTGGGAGAATACAATGAAACAGCTCTTCGTTCGGATGTGATGGATATCTCCATTGAAGGCAACTTTAAGGAAGTGCGGCCTCTTCCTTTCCTACTTCAGCTGATGCATAATTATTTGCCGGCGTATGCTCAAAAAAAAGATCAATGGAAGTGGGAAAAGGAAGATCTGAAGAAGTTGAATTTTAAATATTCCCTCGATTTGAAAGATGTGAACCGGATTCTTAATGTGGTTTATCCCCGGATGAACGTTTCTCCGGGAACGCGTATAGACTCTTATTTCCGGCAGGGAGATGACAGGTTGAATCTTTGGTTGGCAGCCGATACGCTTTCCTATGGCGATATACATCTGATTGGTTCCGAGGTCGATATGTCCGGGGATCCGGAAAAACTGAATATATTGTGTAAGGCTTCCAAGGTGATCTGCGGGAGAGGGTATCAATTATACAATGTTAGAAATCAGTTGGAATTGTCCGATAATCATCTGGACAATAAACTGAACTGGGGGAATTGGGAAAAGGAAACTTATAGCGGCGAATTGTCCGCCAGTGTGATATTCACTCCCGGAGAACAGGGAAATGCGTATGATACCGATATTTTAATCCATCCCGGTGTTATCGTCATGGATGACAGTGTGTGGAGGATGAGCAAGGCATCGGTGTCCATCAAGGGTAAAGAAATGACGGTAAATGATTTTGCTCTCCGTCAGGGGGATGAATATTTGACGGTCGCCGGAAAGATTTCCGAAGATCCTGACGAGAAGTTGCGGGTTACTCTCAGCAAATTCAATCTGGAGTATTTGGCCCGTCTTGCTTTGAAGCGTCATTTGGCTTTGTTCGGAATAACCTCCGGTGAACTGACTTTACAGGATTATTACAGGAATTTTCTGCTTTTATCGGATTTTGAAATCGAGCATTGGGGGATTAACCAGGATACGCTGGGAACGATGCGGTTGCGCTCTCACTGGGATATTGAAAACCAGAATTTGATGATCGGGGCACAAAATTATGTGGGGCATGATATTCCATTGCAAATGAGCGGTTTTTATAGTCCTGCAACAGATACATTGGATGTGAGAGTTCACTTGAAGCAGGTGGGGATTGAGCGTTTGGGTATTTATGCTTCGGATTATTTGTCGGATACGGAAGGATTTTTATCTGGTGAACTGCAAATCGGAGGGACGCTCAGCAAGCCGGACTTATCGGGGGCTATCCGCTTCGATTCGCTCGGCATGGTCGTCAAAGAACTGAATACCCGCTTTGGTATACACGATAGCATCCGGATTGTCAATAATCAATTTTTGTTTGATCGTTTCCGGCTGAAGGATGAGAACGGACATATCGCTCTTTTAGACGGAGCTTATGAGATCCGGGAAAACCGATATCGGTTGAATGTAAAATTTGATGATTTTTTGGTATTGAATACGGGGTTTGCCCAAAATGAATCTTTTTACGGAAAGATGAAGCTGAGTGGAATGGCTGAACTGAACAATGCGGATGGAAATGTCAATGTTACCGTTAATGCCCGTACGGAGGATGATTCCCGTCTGTATATTCCCTTGACAGCAAGCGGGGTGGAAGAAACGAATAATTTCCTGCATTTTGTAAACGAAGATAAAACGGTGGTGCAAAAGCCGGAAACGGATAATATGTTGGCGAATATTAACCTGAATGCCAATCTGGAGGTGAACGACCGTTTGAATGTACAGGTGATTTTCGATCCGACGGTGGGGGATATCTTGCGTACAACCGGAAAGGGAAATATCAAAATCACTTTTGACAAGGACGGCAATCTGAACATGTTCGGGGAATATCAGATCACCAAGGGGGATTATTTGTTTACTCTCAGTAATCTGGTAAATAAAAAGTTTGTGCTGACACCTGGCGGGATGATCAATTGGAGCGGTTCTCCTTATGATGCTATGCTGAATATCAATGCTGTGTATAACCTGAAAACATCGGTCAGCGAATTGTTGCCTGTCGAAAACCTCATTGCGGACGAAAATGGGGACGAAGAAAAGGTCGCAGAATCATCCCGGAAGGTCCCGGTGGAGTGTATACTGAATCTGAGCGAAAATTTGACCAATCCGGTAGTCAGATTCGACATCGATTTCCCAACCCTGGAGAACCAGACTAAAGGTTATATTCAGAGTTTGTTTTCAAGTCAGGACGAGATTAATAAACAAATGTTTTCTTTGTTGGTGCTGAACCGGTTTTACCGGACCGATAATTCGGGGGATTATGGATTGCAGGCTCAGACTGCCGGGGTGACCACCGTTACCGAAATGATGTCCAATCAATTGTCCCGCTGGTTGTCGCAGATCAGCAATAATGTGGACATCGGTTTGGCTTACCGGGTTCGCGATCCCGACCATGAACTGGCTTCGGACGAGATAGAAGTTGCGCTTTCTACTCAATTGCTGAATGACCGCATCACTATTTCCGCCAACGGGAACATGGATGTCGGAGGTTCGAAAAACGGTGCCGGAGAGGAGAATAAAAAAACGAATATTGCCGGAGATTTCGATATTGAAGTGAAACTGAACCGGCAGGGCACTTTGAAGATGAAAGCTTATTCTCATACCGATGAAAAGATATTGTATAATAGCACCGAGACCATTCAGGGGGTTGGCGTTTCCTATCAGGAATCGTTTGATACTTTGCGTGAACTGCTAAAAAAGTATTTCGGATTTCTGCGAAGGCGATTGTAATGTCTGAAATTATAGGTTAAAGAGCTGCGGAAAAGGGAGGTGCCGGTTTATTTAACAAGAAAATCAAAGTTTTTTTTGAAATCGTTGGTGAAATTCCTGTTTTTTTCTCAACTTGCGTTCTGCAAACGATTACGAACCTAAAACTACATATTTATGACTGCACAAGAATTTATGGACCGGGAGGCTCTTTACGGAGCTCATAATTATCATCCTCTGCCTGTGGTGCTTGAACGGGGAGAAGGTGTCTATGTCTGGGATACGGATGGAAAGCGGTATTTTGATTTTCTATCAGCCTATTCGGCAGTGAATCAAGGACATTGTCATCCTAAAATTGTAAAAGCGATGACGGAACAGGCCCGGAAGCTGGCACTGACTTCCAGGGCTTTTTATAATAATGTATTGGGGGAATGGGAGGAATATATCACTAAATATTTCGGATACGATAAAGTGCTGCCCATGAACTCGGGAGCGGAAGCAGATGAGACGGCATTGAAATTATGCCGGAAATGGGCGTATACAAAAAAAGGAATCGCTGAAGGTAAAGCTAAGATCATTGTGTGTGAAGGAAATTTTCACGGCCGTACGATCACTATCGTATCCATGTCGACCGATCCGGAGTCGTACGGGGGATTCGGACCTTTTACGCCCGGTTTTATTAAGATTCCCTATAACGACATTCCGGCTTTGGAAAAAGCTTTGCAGGATCCTGACGTTGCCGGTTTTTTGGTTGAACCCATACAAGGCGAGGCGGGAGTATTTGTTCCCGATGAAGGCTATCTGAAACAAGCTTATGATTTGTGTAAGACACACCGAGTGCTGTTTATGGCGGATGAGGTTCAGACGGGGATTGCCCGTACCGGAAAATTACTGGCATGTGACCATGAAAAGGTGCGTCCAGATGTGCTGATTCTGGGAAAAGCCATCTCTGGAGGCATGATGCCGGTGTCCTGCGTGCTTGCGGATGATGAGATTATGCTTTGCATTAAGCCGGGAGAGCACGGTTCTACTTACGGAGGAAATCCGATTGCTGCCAGAGTTTCCATTGCCGCCCTGGAAGTTGTTCAGGAAGAGAAGCTGGCGGAAAATGCCGATAAACTGGGAAAAGTTTTTCGGGACAGGATGAGCCAGATCCATTCGGATATGGTGGAATTGGTGAGAGGCAAAGGTTTGTTGAATGCCGTTGTGATTAAACCGAAAAACGGCAAAACGGCCTGGGATGTATGCCTTAAGTTGCGCGACAAGGGCTTGTTGGCCAAACCTACTCACGAACACATCATTCGTTTCGCACCTCCTTTGGTGATCGATAAGATGGAATTGATGGAGGCCATTGGAATTATTGAGAATACTATGGCCGAATTTGAATAGTCGCGGGGGAAAAAACACTTGGGAGAGTAAGCGGAGACTTGCGGATCAGTTCGTCTCCGCTTTTTGTCGTTGTTTTTTTTCGCCGGCATATTAAAAAACATAAATTTGCATTTTACGAAATAGTTTGACCGATGCTATGAAGCAAAACTGGAAACCCGGCACGTTGATATACCCTTTGCCTGCCGTATTGGTAAGCTGCGGGAGTACTCCGGAGGAGTATAACCTCTTTACGGTGGCCTGGACGGGTACCATCTGTACCAATCCGCCGATGTGCTATATTGCTGTTCGTCCTGAACGCCACTCTTATGCGATAATCCGGAAAAATATGGATTTTGTGATTAATTTGACGACCGAGGATATGGCTTTTGCTACGGATTGGTGCGGAGTGCGTTCCGGAAAGGAGTATAAAAAATTTGAAGAAATGAAATTAACGCCCGGAAAGGCTGCCATTGTAGAAGCTCCTATTGTAGAAGAATCTCCGGTGTGTATAGAGTGTAAGGTCAAAGAAATCATACCGCTGGGATCCCATGACCTGTTTATGGCTGAAGTGGTGAATATTCAGGCCGACGATCGTTTCCTGAATGCGGATACAGGAAAGTTTGAATTGGAACGGGCAAATCCTTTGGTGTATGTTCACGGAGAATATTTCGGACTGGGTAAAAAACTGGGAAAATTCGGCTGGTCGGTTATGAAAAAGAAGAGGGGAAAGAAATGATCGCTCAGGGTTTATGACTGGAAGATTGAAGAGGATATATTACAATCAGTGATTATCTGAAAACATGGGAAAAGCTGTGGAGTTGTTCGAATCGTTAATGGCTGATGAACAGCCGGATCCCGTGATTCTGAAAATGCTGAAAGCAGATATTCTGAAGAGGCGTGTCGATCAGAAGCTGAATTAGCAGACAAATTTCAGCATGTTGATGCATCTATGGATCTCAATCTCCCGCAATCCATATTTTGTCGGCTGATGAATTGCAGAAATTGCAGTCGGAGCAACTACTGTCTCATTTGCAGGAGGCTGAATATATAGAACATATTGTATTGTATTATGGTCCGAAGGCAAAGGAAGAGGTGATTGTTGAGATCGATGCTTATCACCAGGTGCCGGAAGTGCTGATGCAGGTTGACGGAAAAGAGTTTTACTCAGGGCGTGTTAGCTCTTGGCGCGGAAATAGAACCGGTGATTTTCAAAAAATGATTCGATCAATTCAAAACGAATGAATTTGGCCAGGATATTTTCAGCTTTCACTCGGGTGATTTTGCCTAAGCGGCAGTATTGAGTGAAGGTGATGCGGTCGTGGACGGAAAGATAGTCCAATAAAAACTGTTCTGTGGCCGAATAATGAATAAAAGAACCTTTGTGTTCTTTTTCCAGTTGCCACAACTTCAGATGTACCGGCGTTGCCAGAATATTTTCATCTTTGATCCGGAGGTAAGCTAGGCGTTTGTTTTCCTGGTCCAAGGCATAATAAGGTTTGAGTTTTCCCGGTTGTACAATCACTTCCAGCACGGTTTTTCCTTCCACCTGGTGGGGAATCATCGCACATTCCACTGCAGGCCGGCAATACAGTTTTGCTGCAGCTTCCAGCATGTAGATTTCTTCCTCCGAACGAATACCCGCTATTTTCCCGTTGTCCTTCACGCCTATTAGCAACCGTCCTCCGTCAGTGTTGGAGAATGCAGAAAGTGTTTTTGCAATTTTCCGGGCATCGGAGATCTCGAATTTGAAATCCTGTTGCTGGTGTTCGCCTTCTTTAATGAGGTGGTATATGTAGGTATTGCCATCGGTTTTCAATGTATATTCGCTTAAAGGTTGTCGGTTGAAAATTAACTTAGGGTTTTGATAAAAAGGGTTATGCCGTCGAAAACCATCTGTAGGCCGATTGTCGCTACGATTAAACCGATGATGCGGATCAAGGGATTCATGAAATTGTACCGGATCAGGAAACTGCCGATTCTCCGGGCTTCCAGCATAAAAATAAGATTTACCGCCAAGGCCATCAAAATGGCGATGATAGTGATAAAACGGCTGTATTGGACGGGAAAGGTAACGGCGGCAGTGATTGTGGCGGGGCCTGCAATCATCGGAATGGCAATGGGTACGGTGGTTAAGTCGGCGATTTTGATGTGCTCGTCGATTTTCATGAAGAAACCTTTCAGCAAGCCGGACAGACCATTATATATCAGAACTGCACCGCAGGTAATCTGAAAGGAATAAAGTTCTACGCGGAAAACATAACTGAAAGTGATTTCCCCCAGGTAAATGAAAAAGATCAGGATCAGCATGGCGGTGATGGTCGATTTGACGGAAATGTACCGAAGTTCATCCCGCGAGAAACGATCTTTTAAGGAGGTTACAATCAGTACTTTCTGTATAGGATTCACTAAAGCCAGAATGGCTACGAAACAACTTAGTATCAGATTAAATTTCATAGATTCGAAGATGGTTTATATGATTTGGTTTTATTACTTCATCCTGTTTTGCAAAGATAGTACAAGTGGAAAACAAAGCCAAGCGGACAGCGTTTTGAAGTCCGTTCGGGAACAAAAAGAGGGTCGTAAATCTTTTTTCCTTTTTTTGATTTACAACCCTCTGATTTTCCGCGGAAAGAAGGGGATTCGAACCCCTGAATCCCTTTAGAGGATTACACGCTTTCCAGGCGTGCCAGTTCAACCACTCCTGCATCTTTCCAATTGCAGCGGCGCAAAGGTAAAAAATAATTTTAATTTTTATTTCTTCTGTGCTGTTTTTTTGAAGATATTTATTCCATCGGCGAAGGTGCCAACTATCCGGGACCTGGATTCTTTCTTTTATATTTTATGCATATCTTTGCGCAAATATATACACGCATTGTAATGGAAGATTTTCAACACATTGGTTATAGCAAGGAAGTGATTGAATTTGTTGCGGTTGCAAAAGAGTTTTGTGATTTTGCGGAAACAGCACCGCAAATGACGCAGAGGGATTTTGTAGGCCGTTTGCAAAAGTTTTTACCCTTGATATATTTGAAGGGAGCTTTATTGCCGCAAAATGAAAGCGAGACAGGAGGGTTGACGGAAGATTTCGTAACGGAAGATCAGTATAATTATTTATTTGCGGAGATTCATCATCTGATGGGCGGACTGGATGAATATCTCGAAGTTTTCGACGAGAATATGCAATATAGCGAGGCGCCGGTTGTTCATTCCATTTCCGAAAAAGTTTGCGATATTTACCAGGATCTAAAAAATTTTATTTCTTCTTACCGTTGCGGGATTCCCGATGTGATGAATGAAGCTTTGTGGCAATTGAACGAAAGTTTTGAATCTTATTGGGGTAAAGCTTGTGCCGGAGTGCTGAGGGCGGTTCATCAGGTTGTATACCGGCTCAGGGATGAAGAAAATTAGGCGGAAAATGGAAACGGATTTAAAGAAACATATTGATAGGGAGGAGATGGACCGATTGCCCCTGTACACTTATCAAGGGGAGATTATAGTCATTGAAGATGCTTTGAATGCGGATGAAGTTGCGGACCAGTTGAGAAGATGCAAGCTACTGGGCTTTGATACGGAAACCCGGCCGGCATTCCGTAAGGGCGAAAGTTATAAGGTAGGATTGCTTCAGCTGGCTACGACCGAACACGTTTATCTGTTCCGGCTGAACAAATGCGGTTTGGGACGGTCTTTGCGGCAGTTGCTGGAAGATCCTCAGGTGTTTAAAATTGGAGTTGGCATTCGTGATGATTTGCGCAACCTGAAAAAACTGGGAGAATTCAAGCCTGCAGGTTTTATAGATATGCAGGAATATGCTGCCCGTTTCGGTATTGAAGATAAGTCTTTTTCCAAACTGATGGCAATTATTTTTAAAGTGAGGATTTCCAAACGGCAGAGAATCTCTAACTGGGAAGCTCAGGAATTGACGGATGCTCAGATTCGCTATGCGGCAACTGACGCTTGGGGGGCGTTGAGAATGTATCAGCAGCTCACTCTGGAGGAGAGTTGAATCCGGAGCAAGGCAAGGTGAAGAAGAAGGTGGTACCGATGCCTTCTTGTGATTCGAACCAGAATCTGCCTTTGTTCATTTTTATGAATTCCTGGCACAGGATAAGCCCGAGACCGCTTCCCTTTTCATTGCGCGTTCCATAAGTGGTGATGTATTCTTCGGATTTCAGTAATTTTTTTTGTATTTCTTTGGAAATGCCCTTGCCGTTATCTTTTATGCTGATTAAGGTACAGTCACCGGTTGCCGTGACGTCGATGTCGATTTTTCCTCCGGGATAGGTGAATTTGACCGCATTGGAAAGTAAATTGCGCAATACTGTTTTAATCATGTCTTCATCGGCATAGATGATGTGTTCGGTGGTGGCATGATTGTAGATGGTGATGTTTTTGGTGTTTGCCATCGTTGAGAAAAGTGATACCATCTGACGAATGGATTTAGACAAATTGAAATGGGTGGCGTAAAGCTTGGTTTTCCCGTTTTGGTTTCTTGTCCAGCGGAGAAGGTTTTCCAGCAAATTGAAGGCTTCCTCAGTGGTGTCGTTGACCATCTCGAAGAGTTTTAATATGTCCGGATTTTTGATTTTAGACTTCTGACAGGCTATGGAGGAATTGATCATTTTTATTGTTCCGATGGGTGCTCTTAGGTCATGAGCGATCACTGAATATAGTTTGTCGCGGGCTTCCAGCGTTTTTTTCAATCGGGTATTTTGACGGAGAATGGTGCGTTCTGTTTTCGATAATAGCAACTGATGCTGAATCCGGAGAACTAATTCCTGGGAAGGGAAAGGAGAAACGATAAAGTCAAGATTATTGAATTGGAGTTCGCCGGTGACTCGGCTGTTGATCCTGGGGAGCACGAGAAGTACCGGAATATGCTGGGTGATAGAGCTTGGGAGTAAATCCGTTTGAAGCTGTCCGTAAATAATGCAATCTGCCTGTTTCGCCTGCAGAAGGGCTGTAGCATGAGCAATATCTGCCGCAACACAGGTATGAAATCCTGAATTTTTCAGGATCCGGATGATTTTTTCAGGCTCCTTTAGCGAGAATGCCATAATTAGTAGACAATATTTGCTGTTATCTAGTGGCATAAGGTTATTTTCCGGATAATGGACGGCAAATTTTGTCCAAGGTGTTGATGTATTGTTTCAATTGTGTGTAATGAATGCCGGAAGGAAGAGAGTTCTTGATTTCATTCCAGGCAGGTGTGAATTCTTTATGCAGGTTTTTTAACTGAGAGCATAAAATGTCGTATCTCTGTTGCCGTTTCCGGTATTGTTTGATTTGCTGAAGGAGCTGCTTGATCTGTTGATAGTTGTTTAGCTGAGTAGCGATGATAGAGGAGACATCCTGCAGGAATTGTAGTTCCGGTTTACTCCATTCGTGAGTTTTGTTACATTGCATAAAAGTAATGAAAGCAAAATGAGTGCCTGATTCGAATAAGGGCAGCACGAGCATCTGTTGGCAGTTTTCTGCCTGTAACCAGGCTTGAAAAAGGGGGTGTTGTGCCGTATCTTGTACATGAACGAGTATATAGGACTGGTTGCACAATTGTTTTTGCAATCGGGGATCGTAAAAGAGCACATTGTGCTTTAGTTTTTCAGCGAGAGGAGGCAGCGACCGATCACACCATTCGTATAGGACCGTATAAGTCATATTGTGATTGATTTCCAAAATGTGAATGCGTTCATGACCACTGAATTCTCCGACTGTTTTTAGTGTCCGCTGCATATTTTTATTAAAGTCCTCATGTGCGGATAAGGGTATATTTAACTGTAGGATGAGGTGGGATAAGAAATCTGGTATAGAGAAGGATTCCTTGTGTTCGGTTCGCATAGTGTGTTAATTTTTGGACTGTTTTAATAAATTAAACCCGCTGTTTATATCGAAAATAGCGTTTCCGGGTTGCATTTTGTACGGGTTTTAACTTTCATATTTGGTTTTAATAAGGAAAAAATGAAATATTTTAGGATTTATAACTATATTATAATCAGATCGTTTTTACCGTCATGAAATATTTTTTGATAAAAAACATCCGAATAGTTTGGTCTCAATGTGTTTTTTTGTACTTTTGCTTATTATTTATAGCTGAAGGAGAACTCAGCTCTTAGCTTTTGGGTGCTAATGTACCTCCTTCTAAATAAAGCTAAGCAATCATTTTATGTTGAAGATTTTCCAACATCCATGAGTGTTGAAAGAATTTTACAGCAAACACTTACATAACCTGCTACTCTGATTCAATAATTAGCATTTTACATATTTGTTTTAACATAGGTCTGTCTCTTCATCCAATTTGTTTTTGTTAAATATATTTCAAAGCAAATTGCAATTACCATTATCCACCACAATTTGCATTTCCCTATGGGTATAATTAGAATTCCATGTGCATTCATGGTTCTTTTTGTTTGTGAGGTCAAATTTACATACAATGAAATATGCAACTCCTAAATATAAAACATTTCCCCAAACGCTTACATCAGCATAACCCACAACAGAATAGCCCAAAAGCTAAGAACAGAGCATTCTAATTACCCTCAAATTCCTTCTAGTCTGTTCCCTATGAGCCCTGCCTGTGCTCGCTCTGTGGGATAATCGCTGCTCTGGTTTTTCCCAATGCTGATTAATTTCAAGATGCTAGTTTTCAATTATGCTTTTCCATGGAGTTGTTGTTTGCATTGATGCACTCCAAGGGTATCCTACCTAAAGACTGAGTAAATAGATAATTTTCTTTTAATTCTAAGAGTTTTTCGTTATTTTCATAAATGAGCGCTATATTTACAACAGTTATACGTCTTCCTCTTACCCTTCCAGTTTCTCTCATGTAGTCCCACTACCTTCTCAACTTATACTCTCTTATTCTTTAATTATTATTGCTACATACATATAAGATGTGTGCATGTGTGTATCTGTGTGTGTGTGTGTCTGTCTGTCTGTGTGTCTGTGTCTGTGTCTCTGTGTGTGTAACCAAC
>CAZMAE010000043.1:0-2261 GCA_964564205.1 uncultured Odoribacter sp.
CTGTATTTCGGCATTCAGATGACGGGGTATGTGTCGTTATGGGAGTATAGTGCCGCGAGGATGTTATTGCCGGCCGGGGTGGCCCTTGAAGTCGATAAAGAGCTTCTCGTCTGCAACAAACTCTCCATTTGCGGCCGGTCCCTGCGGCAGGACACCACACCACGACCAGTCGTAATCCATAAGTACGGCACCAATGAGCATCTTGTCGCTCGATTCCAATCCGGGGATGAACGAGCGCGTAATCTCAATTTCGACAGCCTTGTTGCCGTTATCCAAAGCTACTGGTGCGGAACCCTTTGCGGCTCCCATACCGGCATAGATATATTCAACCCAGTCCCATTCGTCGCTTACCGGGGCACCGGCGAACGCATATACATCCGGGTCGTAGTTGGCAATGGTTCCTTCAGCAAAGAAATCGGAACCGTCGTTCGTGAAGTACCGGAGGCCCATACCCGTGGTAGCGAATCCGTTATCGTCGAAAGCAGCATCCGTATCCATAAAGAGGTCCATTTTGCCTACATTGGCCTCCTCGGAACCATCATACTCTATGTAGAGATAGAGGTAGTTATCGTTGTAGGTTACCAACATACGCTTGGCGGCCGTCCAGGCGGCTCCATCGGGAAGCGTTGCTTCCCACCGTTCATCCTCTGTCAGAGCCTCCCAGTCGCTTATATTGCCGTCCACGGTGATCTTGACGTTTAGTGGGGTGTCTTTATCTTCATCTCCATCTCCATCTCCTCCTCCTTCTAAACTCCCATCTTCTTTGATAGACTTGAATTTATTCCAGGGAGATTTGTTTGAATAAGCAGATTTGCACCCTTTGGGGACATAAAGCGTCCACTGAGATTCGGCAGGATCCCAGCCGTCCCCATCTGCAATTATGCTGTCTCCTGCGGAAGGGGGAGTAGTTCGATTTATGTACATTTCCCCTGACGCAGCATAACTTATGAAAGCTCTTTCTCCTATTTCCGTAATTCCTGACCCTATGACAATCTTTTTATATGGACCTTGAAATACAACTTCACCGATTGAGATTAAGGAATTGGGCAATATCAATTCTTCGCTGCCGCCGCAGAAATAGCCAAGAAAAGCACAAGAAGAAATACTTTGAACACCTTCAGCAAATGTCAGGCGGGACGCTTCGCACTCTTGAAATGCCATTCTGTCGATTGTTCTCAAATTACCGCCAAACTCTAATTCAAATTCATTCAGAGCCGTACCTAAAAATGCACATTCGCCGATTGACACTATGCTTTCAGGTATATCAATATCCTTAAGATGCTCGCAACCAGCAAATGCGTCTGCCTCAATAGTCGTAATATTGTCACTTAAAGATATATAACCTATATTTGATCCATGAAAAGCAGCTTTGCCAATTCGAATCAATGATTCTTCCGGCATTTCAACTTCATTGATAGTCAGGTCGGCAAAAGCATAAGAACCGATTTCTGTTACTCCCTCTCCGATTACAACTCTATTAGCTGAACGTTCATTCTTTGCCCACGGTGTTTCTTTGTAGTCAGAATAGTCTGCCATTGCGCCATCTCCTACAATCCAAAGGCCGCCCTTCGTATCACTGTACCAAGAACAAGAGCCGGTAGTACCATGAAGAGTACTAAGCCACTCATAATTTGAAATTTTTTCTTGTTTCGAAAATACCAAATGTCCTGCAATTAGCTTGTCATTATCTAATACGAGTTGTGTCGATGAGAGTATTTCGTCTGTAATGTACTGCAACATTACATTATTCCCATTCAGTGAGTACCTAAAGTGACAGATGGCACTTCGGCGAAAAGTGCCCGTATCAGAATAACTGTCTGTAGCACGATAATCTAGCAGTCCTTCCGTAGGCGAATGGAAATAGAAGATAAATATTTCAGTATACTCCGCTACATAATCATCGCCAATGCTATAGTCATGATTAGTCAGTGTCCATTTTGTTCCTGCCAATTTAGTGCTATCTGTTAAACTTGAATCGCCGGTTTCATCATTGCTGCACGCAACTAAACAAAGATTAAGCAGCAGGCACAGAATCGATTTTTGAAAAGTTCTCATTTTTAGTTTTAAGTTAGCAATTTTCTGCAAACATTGTTATGTGCTACTCTTTCAGGGCTTTTCGCATCCTCCCCGTGCCGAAAATACGTTCGTTGGCATACATAAAAAAGCGTGGCACCTGCATCGCTTCATTTGACATCTTGAGGATTTCTGGACTACCTATTCAAACCAAATTACACGGAAAAGCCCACGCTATAAACGTGAGC
>CAZMAE010000044.1:0-5433 GCA_964564205.1 uncultured Odoribacter sp.
ATTCTGCGGGCATCAGTAGCTTTTATTGGTTCCGAGGATAAAATTACATTTTTAGCGATGAGATGTTGAAATTTTTCGGATGATTAGTTAAATTTGTACCATTTAATTTTAATTAATGAAAAATTGAACATACTGCTTTATGGTGAGAATTTTATTTTTCTGGGGTGTATTTTTTCTGTTCGTGCTGCTTCAGGAAAAAGGGGTGGCGCAGGAAATAAAAATTTTTGGCGTTGTGGAAGACGAAAATCATTGTCCGCTTTCGGGGGCAACGATAAAAATAAAGAACGGCTCGATAGGAACGGTGACCGATTCTAAAGGATGCTTTCGGTTGAGGGGAATTGCGGCCGGAGAAAAATTGTTGGTTTCCTATGTAGGAAGACAAACGGTTGAGGTTGTCGGGAAAGCGAACATGAAAATAGTGCTCCGCCGGTATGCCAAGGAATTGGACGAGGCGGTGGTGCAGGTGGCTTACGGAAGTCAGAAAAGCTATGCTGTGGCGGGTGCCATTTCCACTATGGAAAGCCAGGAGATCGGACGAAGGCCGGTGAGTAGTGTGGTGGCGGCGCTGGATGCAGGAATACCTGGTGTTCAGGTCAATACAACCTACGGTCAGCCCGGAAATGACCCGGATATCCTGATCAGGGGTTTTGCTTCGGTCAATGGGGTGAATTCTCCCTTGTATGTGGTAGACGGAGTACCTTATCCGGGAGGAATAGCCGATTTGAATCCGGATGATGTGGAAAGTATATCCATCCTGAAGGATGCTTTAGCGGCTGCACTTTATGGCAACAGAGCAGCCAATGGGGTGATTCTGATTACCATGAAGCAAGCAAAGAGCCGGCGGTTGGGGATGGAGTTTTCGGTCCGGCAGGGCATTTATGCCAGAGGAATAAAAGAATATGCAAGCGTGGGCACGGATGATTTTATGGAGGTTATGTGGAAGAGCTACCGGAATTCCTTGCTGACCGACAACCCGGATGTTTTCCCTACTTTTGAGGAAGCTAACCGGACGACCAATGAGGAGCTGATCAAAAATTTTCTGAAATATAATATTTATGATGCTCCCGATGATCAGCTGTTTGATGCCCAAGGACATCTGCGCGAAGGGGTAAAGGTCAGGGAGGCTATACGGGAAGATCTGGATTGGTTCGGACCTCTTGTCCGGAAGGGATTCCGTCAGGAATATAATCTGAGCGGAGGTGCGGTACAGGAGAAGAGCGATTATCGTTTTTCCCTGGGCTACCTGAATGAAGAGGGGTTTCTGACCAATGCCGGCTTTGACAGACTGACTGCCCGTTTGCAACTGAACCTCAAGCCTAAATCGTGGCTGGGCTGCGGATTGACACTGGCCGGCAGCCACCAGAATCAGAATATTACCGACGGGACGGGAAATACTTATGTGAATGTCTTTAATATATCCCGTTATGTAGCTCCGATTTATCCGGTTCATCTTCATGACCTGACAACGGGTGAATATATCTTGAATCAGTCCGGAGAAAAGCAGTTTGACGATGGAGCAGTCTATGAACGTCCTCAAAATGCCGGACGTAATATTGTTTGGGAGTATAGTTTGAACCGGAACAAACAGATCAGTACGACATGCAGCGGACAGGCCTATCTGAGCCTGGAGTTGCCGGCAGGATTTCATTTGATGGTGAAGGGAGACCTTTACCTGGCCAATCAGGAACGGAAACTGTATTATAATCCTGAAGTGGGCGACGGGGCTGGAGTAGGCCGGGCTTATCAATATCAATACCGCTTCAAACGGTACGTCTTTCAGGAGCAGTTGCGATGGTTGCGGCAGTGGGGAAAACAGGAGGTGGAAGTATTGCTGGGGCACGAAAACTTTAATTACAACTACCAGTATACGAGTTTGGCGAAGGCCGATCAGATATTACCGAATAATATAGCCATGAGTAATTTTTCAACTTTAAAAAACCTGATCGGTTATCCGAAGGACTACCGTACGGAGAGTTATCTGGGAATCATCCGGTATAATTACGGGCAGCGGTATTTTGCGGAGGCGGCTTTTCGCCGGGACGGTTCTTCCCGTTTCCATGCAGACCACCGGTGGGGAAATTTCGGTAGTTTTGGTCTGGTGTGGCTGCTTTCACGCGAACGGTTTCTCAGCAATATCTCCTGGATAGATGGAATGAAGCTGCGCCTTTCTTACGGTAGGGTCGGTAACGATGCGGGAGTCGGCTACTACGGCTGGATGTCGTTGTACCAAATTGCTGTGAACGGAGGCGAAGCTGCTGTGTATAAATCCCAGCAGTCTGCCGAGGATATCAAGTGGGAGACGGTGGTCTCCGGCAATGCAGCTTTGGAAGCCCAACTGTTCGGAAGGTGGAATTTCACAGTGGAATATTTTGATAAACGATCGGAAGATTTGTTGTTTGATGTTACCCTTCCTTTATCTGCCGGTGCTACTTCCACAGTTGCGAGCAAAATGGCAACGATCATGCGTAATATTGGAAGCGTATCGAACCGGGGATGGGAATTGTCGGTAAATGTAGATGTCGTCCGTTCGTCTGCTTTCAGGTGGAATATGGGCATAAGCGCAACAAGGCTCAGAAATAAAATATTGACATTGCCGGAAGAGGACCGTGAAAACGGGATTTTGCGGGCGGGACTAAATCAGAAGTTTATGGAAGGGCATAGCATGTATGAGTGGTGGTTGCCGTGTTATGCCGGAGTGGATCGTTTGACCGGAAATTCATTGTATGTGGCCGATGTTGCAGATGATCCCACCGGAGAAGTTGCAGCGGGGGAAAAGCCTCTTCCTGAAAATGAACTGGTGAAAATCGGTGATGGTTACTATACCACCAACCCCGCTAATGCCCGGTATGATTGGTGCGGGAGCGCTTTGCCGAAAGTATATGGAGGATTTACTTCCGCTTGGGAATGGAAGGGAATTGCTCTGAATGTGTTGTTTACTTATTCTTTGGGCGGGAAAGTGTATGATCAGGCTTATGCTTCCTTGATGCAAACCGGATCGACTCCCCGGGCGGTGCACCGGGATATCCTGAATTCCTGGGAACAGGCGCCTCAGGGGATAACGGAAGATTCGCCCGACCGGCTGGATCCCCAAGGGATTCCCGTAATTAATTCGGCTTTGAGTGTAAATAATAATGCTGTTTCTTCGCGTTTTCTGATCGATGGCTCTTATTTGTGGATCAAGAACCTGACGGCAGCATATACTTTTCCTCGGCACCTGGTCCGGAAACTGGACCTGGAGAGCGTGAGTGTCAGTTTTTCTGCCGAAAATCTGGCTTTGTTCGCGAAAAGGAGAGGCATGAATCCTTTGCAATCTTTTGAGGGGATGAACGAGGATGTTTTAGTTGCTCCGAAGGTATTTTCATTAGGGTTAACAGTTAAATTGTAAGAAATCATGAAACGAAGAATCAAGATAAGTGCATGGATGGTATTGGTGTTGTTTTTATCCGGCTGCGCCGGTGATTATCTTGACACGGTGCCGGAAGATCAGACCGGATCGGCCGTGGTGTTCGAGACGACGGAAGTGGCGGCGTTGGCGGTCAATGGGCTGGCCAAACTGATGAATATAGAGTTTTATTATCCGAATCCACAAGCTCGCAGAACCACCGATTTGGGCGGGGAGGGATCCATTAAGATGTTGTATGGCAATTGGATGGGCAATTATTTTGTTTGTTCCAACAAAGATAATTTCGGTTCTTTGTTTAAAGGGACCAATTATATGTCGAATCCCGGATCTGTTTATTGCTATTATCCCTGGTGGTATTATTATATGCTGATCGGCAATGCCAATATGATTATTACGCATATCGGAGGAGCTGCAGGTGCGGAAGCGGAGCGTCAGCGTATTTTGGCACAGGCACTTACTTTCCGGGCGTATGCTTATACGATGCTGGCCCAGCTTTATTGCAATCGCTGGAGCGATTCCAACGAGGGGGAGGCGCCGGGTGTCGTGCTGCGTTTGGACAGTTCTTTGGATCCGCAAGTCTTGTGTACGCTGAAAGAGTTGTACCGGCAGATTTACGATGATTTGGATGAAGCGATTCGGTTGTTCGGGGTTTCCGGCTATCAGAGGCCTGAGGATTGTAATTTTCTGCCGGATATTCATGTCGCTTATGCAGTTTATGCCCGGGCCGCCTTAAACAGAGCGGATTACCAGTGTGCTGCAACGATGGCGCGGAATGCCCGGGAAGGGTATGAATTGATGACTCCCGAGGAGTATACCGAAGGGTTTAATACTCCTACTTCCGAATGGATATGGAGCAGTTATAATTCAGAAAACGAATCCATCGGGCAGTTTGCTTTTTTGGCTCGTATTGCCTATAATTCGAGAAATTCCGAAGCTTCGAAGGTGAAGTGCATCAGCCGGGAATTGTATCAGCAGATCCCGCAGACCGATATCCGCCGGGCCATGTTTCTGGATCCCGGACAATTGGCTTATAAAACGGCTACCGGAGAAGCCCTTTCGGATTTGGCGAATAAAGCGAAGGAATTGTTCCCGGACATTTATCCTACCTTGCCGGTATATGCTTATATGCAGTTTAAGTTTAAGGTAACGGATGTGACCGGTGCCGGAGATGTCAATCATTTCCGGTCGTCGGAAATGATGCTTATCGAAGCGGAAGCAAAATACTTTTTAAAGGACGAGCAAGGAGCGCGGGATGCATTGATTGCCCTGACGAAAGGTTCCGGACGGGACAAAAGCTATCGTTGCGATAAAACAGGTCCCGCATTATTGGCCGAAATAAAGTTATACCGGGCGATAGAATTGTGGGGGGAAGGTTTTGATTGGTTCGACATGAAGCGTTGGGGAGACACCATTGAGCGCAAAACCTTTGATCAGGGAGGTAATTTTACAAGCCGTACCGGTTTCGTGGTTGTCCCCACGGACAACAATGGTTGGTGTTGGATGATCCCCGATTTGGAAACGGATTATAATCCGGAAGTGTAAAGGGATGTGGTATCCATATTGTTTGAACCTAAATTAGGGAAGGTCAAAAAAGTTGAGATTTTAGCCGATATTTGGGATGTAAATTGTGAGGATGTAGCCATTATATGCACAAAACATTTTGAGATATTAGCCAGATTTACTGTCTTTGCTCCTGAATAACAATGTAATATCTAAGTATGGTATTCAAACGAAAACTATACGAGAGGGTGCTTCAATGGAAGCACGACAGCAACGGAGAGTCTGCGTTGCTTATCAAGGGGGCACGGCGTGTCGGTAAATCCACGCTTGCACAACAGTTGCGCAGAACGAATATGACAGTTACATCACGATAGACTTTGCCAGCTGTAAGAAAGAGGTCAAGAATCTTTTTGATGACATATCTGATCTCGATTACATTTTCATGCGACTACAGATATTGTTTAAGACAGACCTTGTCCGGCGGAAGTCGTCCATGTGCTGGCGTTTCTGAACTCATGCACACTTATCAG
>CAZMAE010000045.1:0-7272 GCA_964564205.1 uncultured Odoribacter sp.
CTGGTAAACCTGCAAAGGCCGTACTCCATACTTACGGCCAACCTCAATATACAACTCTTTGTTCGCCGAGAAATAATATTTATAACAACTTATCATCACACCTCTTTTATTTATATCGCACTGAATATCTATCTATTTGTGGCAAAGATAGTTGTTTTTCACAAATAAACCGGAAAACTCTTGCATTTTACAGTAAATTAACTACTAATGCTTGACGACTTTGGGTCCTTGTCATGATTTATCCGTTATATCCCCTTTTTTTCCTGCCATTTTAAACGGATGTTCCTATGGTGAATAAAAAATCACACATGAATCCGGGATACCGAAGCAGTAAAAAAACTCAGGATAATTTATCTTTTTAAATAAGATTTATATCTTTGATAAGATTTCAGTCTATATTTTTCCCCTGAAAACACCTGCTTTTATCGTGAAAACATTTATCTCAGGTGTATAATCCATCTTCCCCAAAGAAAGGAGGCCAATAAAAAGGAAGGTATGTCCATTTATTCATGATTAAAACGAAAAGTTATGACTATACTTTATAAGAAAATTCAGCGGATAAATCCTTCGAATAAGGAGGAACCGCGCAAATGGTATCCGGTAGTGAAAAGTTTAGGAACCTTGAATGAAAGAGAAGTGGCCAAACGGATCTCCGACGAAACGACCCTGAACCCGAAAGAAGCGGAGATGGCATTGGCTCAGTTGGAGAAAGTGCTGATCAATGGATTGCTGGCCGGCTATACGGTGCAACTCAGCAATTGGGGTACGTTCCAGATTACGGTGAATGCCAAGGGAACGGAGACGGAAAAAGAGGTCAACGCTTCGAAGATCACGAAGGTAAATGTCCGCTTCATCGCCGGAAAAGGCTTGCGCGAAGCCGCTCAGAAAGCCACCTTCCGCTCGGCGGCAGCGGTTGTCGGAAGCTCCGGTAGCGGAGAGACAGAGGCTCCCGGTGGCGGAGAGACAGAGGAAAGTTAACCCTCTTTTAATAGCATGCCCAAAGTCGGTTGCCTACCTTGCCCAAGGTCGGCTGCCCACCTTGGGCATCTTCTTACCCATACCTTGCCCAAGGTAGGAGGAGGATCTTGCCCAAGGTATCCGGGGAGGGTTGCCCGAGGTAGGAGGAGGACCTTGGGCAAGGTATCCTGAGAGGGATACCCAACCTACCGGCAGGAGTCCGCCCAACCTACCGGCAAGAGTCCGCCCAACCTACCGGCAGGAGTCTGCCCGAATTGAGCATAGCAGCCAAGTGATATGAATGATGAACGATGACCGAACGTCATGCTGACGGATCATCCCGCCGAAGATTCAAATATGATAGGCCAGTTGATCGCCGCTCATGTGATATACCTTCATCAAATCTGCCGTCATACAGGAATGAACCGGTAAAACAGTGACAATATCCCCGATATGCAATTGATCGAGGAACGAATCGGCTGCCCGGACAATGCCGTGTTCCTGCGACAAGGATACCAATTCCGCGCCGGGAATGATATTTCCCCAGTAATCCGCATGATTCTCGGCCACCAGTCCATAAAGAGGCTTATCGCCGGGACGGTCTATCCGGTCTTTGGAAAAATGCACGCCTCCGCCGTAGATGACCGCCTCATTCCGGTGGCGATTGATGTCTACGACGGGACATTTCAATGCCATGGCAATATTATACCATTCACAGGAACCGATTTTCAACTGAGTGACATCATAAAAGACAAAATTACCGGGCCGGATTTCATCGGCCACTCCAAACCGGTCGGCCAACGAACAGGAAGGGGTATCCCCCAGAGAGATCTTTAATTGAGGATAACGGTTGATGTAGCGTTCTTTGATCTTTCTCAACATGTCGAGATTGTCCTTGTGGATCTGCAGAATCTCCTCTTTGGAACGGGCATTGTAAGTATGTCCCGCATGGGTCAGGAAGCCTTCAAACTTGATGTTGACATCAGGAGCTACAATATCCATGATACGGTCTATTTTCTCATAATTATTGGCATCCACTCCATCCCGGTGATATCCGGTGTCCACCCCCAGAAAAACCCTTACCGGATATTTCAGACAAGCCGACAACTGACGGGCTCCTTCCGAGTGGACCAACAACAGATTCAACCGTATTTTAGCAGCCAGTGCATTTATTTTTTCATATTCCAGCGCATTTACCGGGAAGGCTACCGTAATGTCCTCCCAGCCCCATTCGGCAAATTGCAAGGCCATGTTCAAAGAAGAGACGGTGATCTTATCTACTCCGCAAGCCCTGAACCATTCTCCGATTTCCCGGGACTGATGGGTCTTGAAATGCGGCCGGAAATCCACACGCGCAGCTTTCGCTTTAGCCGCCATCCGGGCAATATTACTCTTACATATTTCCTCGTTAAGGACCATCGTCGGCGATGTCACTTGAATCATGTCACTCATAGAAAAACGTTTTACTCGCGGCAAAGATATAAAAGGAAAAACGAAAGCAAAAACTCAGGAACAAAAAAAGCACCCGCCTGAAACGGATGCCTTTCCCTGATTCCATTTTTCATTCAATTCCCCACGGACAGCAGAGGAATTGAGCCGCGCCCTAAAAGCCGGACCCCAAACTTCCGGGGGGCACTTCAGACGAATGGTCTTCTTTTTAGGGAATAAAACAGAGCCTAGTACGGAGGAGTGAATTTCCCGTCGGACGGGAAATCCGGCGAACCTTCCGTCTCGCCATAAGGTTTAGGCTGACCGCCCCCGGCTTCTGATTCTTCCTGCTGTTCCTCCGCATAATCCGCCAAATTGTTCCTGGCATTCTCTCCGTCCTTGTTCAGCATCCCATCCATCACTCTGTTATAGGTCTTTGTCTGTTGAGCAAAAATTCCCTTCGACTGGTCACTTTCCACCCTTTCATAATGAGAAGCGCCTGCAACATCATTTGCAGTGGTTTCATCCTCCGCCATTTTCTGGCTTTTACCGGGTTTCTCCATCCCTGCGCAACCTTTTCCCATAGTTGGCCGCGGGCCCATTTTGTCTTTCTCGTCGTTCATTACTTAGTTGTTTTTAGTTATTTCCCAATTTTAGCCGGGGCATACTTCTGCACGGTAGCCCGCTTCAGACAATATTTTTTGAATCGTCGGAATTACGTCATCCTGCTCGGCTTCCACGGTCAGTATTCTTTCCGGACTCTTCAAATCGACAGTCCATTCGGCAACGCCGGCAGCGGCATCCAGTTGCGACTTTACTTTGGCAACACAATTGTTGCATTTGAGATTGGTTTTAAACTTAAATGTTTTCATACTCATTTCTTTTACAATATAACGAACGCATAAAAAATAAAATGGTTACCCTGAACAACAGAATAAATCCATTTCCGCCTGTCACAAGGCAGACCGGATCAATCTATTCTTTTAGTCTTAATCCTCAAACTATTGGTGATGACAGACACGGAACTGAAAGCCATGGCTGCGGCGGCGATCATGGGATTCAGCAAAAAACCGCAACAGGGATACAAAACGCCGGCTGCCAGAGGAATGCCTATCATATTATAGATAAAAGCCCAGAAGAGATTCTGCCGGATAGCAGCTACGGTCTGCTTCGACAAAACCAAAGCTTTGGGAATAGCGTTCAGATCGGAAGTTATCAACGTGATCTTGGCCACATCGATAGCGATATCCGATCCTTGCCCCATAGCGATGCCAACCTCCGCTTGCGCCAAGGCCTGCGAATCGTTAATACCGTCCCCGACCATCGCGACCACCTTCCCCTCTTTTTGCAAGGCCTTGACAAAATCCGACTTATCCTGAGGCATGACCTCGGCTTTAAAATGTTTCAGCCCGATGCTCGCCGCTACACTTCTCGCTGTGCCAGCATTATCGCCTGTAAGCATATAAACCTCTATACCGTCTTTCTGCAACCTTTCAATGGCCTGCCGCGAACCAGCCTTAATCCGGTCGGCAATCGCGATCATGGCCAAAAGCTGTTTCTCGTCAGCAAAGTAAATCACTGTTTTACCTTCCGAACTCCAGGCATCCGCCTGCAATTTTTCACTTTCCGTCCACGATATCCCATTCGCTTCCAGCAAACGAAGATTGCCAACAAAATAATTCTCATCTCCGATCCTCCCCTTTATCCCTTGGCCCGTAATATTTTCAAATTCTCCCTTCAGACCGTAAGCGGTCACCCCTTCATTCACCAAATAAGTGATAACGGCCCCCGCCAGAGGATGCTCCGACCGGCTTTCGATATGCATTAAAACAGGCCTATAGATATGGATGTTAATTCCCGGAGTCCAACGAACAGCCACCACCTCCGGCTTCCCTTCGGTAATGGTTCCGGTCTTATCCAAAACGACGGCCGACACTTTATGCAATTGTTCCAAACTTTCAGCATCCCGGATCAGGATATTGTTTTCCGCACCTTTCCCTATTCCCACCATAATTGCCGTGGGGGTAGCCAGCCCCAACGCACAGGGACAAGCAATAACCAACACCGTTACCGAAGTAAGCAAAGCATGGGTAAATGCCAACTCTCCTCCCGCCAGCATCCATACCCCAAAAGTCACTACGGCAATTCCCATCACCACCGGAACAAATATTCCGGCAATTTTATCCACCAGCCGCTGTACCGGAGCCTTGCTTCCCTGCGCCTCCTGAACCATTTTAATGATTTGCGCCAGAACGGTTTCGCTCCCCACTTTCTCCGCCACAAAACAAATGCAGCCTCTTTGATTTATGGTACCTGCAAAAACATGAGCACCCGACAATTTTTCCACGGGAAGCGGTTCGCCGGTAATCATACTCTCATCGACAAAAGCCTCGCCTTCCGTCACCACCCCGTCCACCGGAATTTTGTCCCCGGGTCTGACCACCAGAATATCTCCTTGCTGTACGGCCTTGATAGGTATCTCCTGCTCTGTTTCATCGTCCAGCAAACGGATTACCGTGCGCGGCTGCAACCCGATCAACTTCCGGATTGCCGCCGAAGTGTTGGATTTTGCCCTGCTTTCCAATAAACGCCCCAACAAGATCAAAGCAATGATTACCGCAGCAGCCTCATAATAAACGTGAGCTTCCAAGCCTCTGTCCGTCCAATATTCCGGCCAAACGGTATTGAATGCACTAAAAAGAAAGGCTATGCCGGTACTTACGGCCACCAAGGTATCCATATTGGCATGTCCGTGTTTCAATTGCTTCCAGGCATTAACATAAAACCTCCGTCCAAAAGCAACCAGCACAGGCAATGTAAATGCCATCATAATCCATTCCAGATAAGGAATATACATAAAAAACATGCCGATAACAAATACCGGTAAAGCCAATAACACCGCACCCAGGGTTTGGCGTTTCAACTTACGGTACTCTTGCTGTTGGATACGTTCAGCCTGATCCTCCTCTCCTTCCTCTTCGATCACCAGATCATAGCCGGCTTGCCGTACGGTCTCCCGCAAATCCTCAGGCGACACGCTATCGGCATCATATTCCACCATAACGGTAGAAGCGGCAAAATTCACTTTAGCCGTTTTCACCCCCTTATGCCCGGATAAAGCCTGTTCGACATTGGAAGCACAACCGGCACAACTCATGCCGACAACAAAAAATATCTCCGTTTTATCTTGCTGATCAATCATAGTAATTTTATTTTCCAGGAAACAACTGCCCTGATATTTTGATGCAAAGTTAGCGAAAATACTTAAAAAAAATGATGCCCTCCTTTCCGTTTAGGCAGAAGCAGAAATCTCCACTCCGGGTTAGTCGCACAACTTTTTTGGGGAGAGGACTCAAACGGTTATCTTTAAATCTATCGTCAATTTTAGCGGCTGCAACCCGTAGTTTCCTACTTCGTGAAATACCACTACCGCACCTGCTTTAAAGACAGGCTTATCCTTTTCCGGACCTTATCCACCTGTAACACCTTCACCGTCACATGCTGATGCAAAGTCACAACCTCCGCGGGAGTCATGATAAAACGATCCGCCAATTCAGATATATGTACCAAACCATCCTGATGTACGCCAATATCCACAAAGGCGCCGAAATTGGTGATGTTCGTCACAATACCCGGCAAAATCATACCTTCGCACAAATCTTCCATTTTTGTAATTCCCTCTGCAAAACTAAATACTTTCGCAAGAGAACGGGGATCCCGTCCGGGCTTTTTCAACTCTTCCAGAATATCCTGCAAAGTCAGCAAACCGGTTTTCTCATTCGTATACTGTTGCAAATGAATCTTCTCACACAGTCTGGCATTTCCGATCAGCCCTTTCACCGTCACCCCCAAATCCGAAGCCATTTTTTCCACAATATAATAAGACTCCGGATGTACAGCAGAATCGTCCAGGGGATTTTCGGCACCCCCGATTCTCAAGAATCCGGCACACTGTTCAAAAGCTTTCGCTCCCATGCGCTTCACCTTCTTCAATTCCTCCCGGCTCTTAATTGCCCCGTTCTCCCGGATATAAGCGATAATACTGTCTGCCAACGCCGGTCCTAAACCGGAAACATAGGTCAACAGATACTTACTGGCTGTATTTACATTAACTCCCACTTTGTTGACACACGATTCAACGACACGATCCAAGGCTTCCTTCAATTTTCCCTGATCGACATCGTGCTGATATTGACCTACTCCGATAGACTTCGGATCTATTTTCACCAATTCGGCAAGCGGATCCATCAATCTTCGTCCAATAGAAACAGCCCCACGGACCGTAACATCGTAATCCGGAAATTCTTCCCGCGCAATTTTTGAAGCAGAATACACGGAAGCCCCATTCTCACTGACCACAAACACCTGTAGTTCCCGTCCGAACTGCAGGCTCCGGATGAAAGTCTCCGTCTCCCGGCCAGCTGTTCCGTTTCCTATGGCAATCGCTTCTATGTCATACATCTCCACCAAATGAACGATCTTAACACCTGCCTGACGGTATTCATTACGGGGAGCATGGGGATAAATATTCTCATTATGAACCAATTTTCCCGTTTCATCCAGGCATACCACTTTACATCCTGTCCGGAAGCCGGGATCTATGCCCAATACCCGCTTATTGCCTAAAGGAGGGGCCAGCAAAAGCTGCCTCAAATTTTCGGCAAACACCTGAATAGCCCCTTCATCAGCCCGTTGTTTCGCCCAATTCATGTATTCCGTTTCAATGGACGGAAACAGCAAACGTTTATAGGCATCCTTCAAGGCCATGCTGACCTGTCCGGCACACGCATTCTGTCCCGTGACAAATATACGCTCCAAACGGCCCAAGGCCTCTCCTTCGTCAATTTCCAATCCGACTCTCAATATCCCTTCCGCTTCTCCCCGCCG
>CAZMAE010000046.1:0-4903 GCA_964564205.1 uncultured Odoribacter sp.
AATTACACGATTTACAAAAACAAAAAAGACGAAGAAAAAGAACTGCAGGAAAAATCGGAGAAAGAAAAAAAGAAAACCGTTTCCAAAGCGATTTCGCCGGCACCCCTCCCCGGCACAACGGATAAAAAACGAAGACTCAGCTTCAAAGAACGCCAGGAAATGCAACAGCTGGAAACCGACATGGAGGAATTGAACCAAGAGAAAACAGCCATCGGGAACGCCTTAAATTCAGGAACCCTTTCCTCCGATGAGCTAATAGCCAAATCGAAACGGATGGCCGAAATAATGGCCATCTTAGACGAAAAAGAGATGAGATGGCTGGAACTGAGCGAAATATAACCCCTATGATCCAGGAAACGATTGAACGATTTTTGACCAAGCACGGCATTCCCCGGAATGCCGGTTTCATATTGGCAGTCAGCGGCGGAGCCGACTCCATCAGCCTTTTGCACGCTTTCTGCCAGCTGAATCTGAGGATATGGGTGCTACACTGCAACTTTTCTCTCCGGGGAAAAGAATCCGACACGGACGAACAATTTGTCAAACGGTTTTGCGAGTCTTACGGCATCGGCTACAGTGTAAAAAAATTCAATACCCTGGCTTATGCCAGAGAAAAAAGCCTCAGCATAGAAATGGCTGCCCGGGAACTCCGTTACAGCTGGTTCAGGGAGATGAAAAAGAAGAAAAAAATGGATTACATCGTAGTGGCCCACCATGCCGACGACGTGGCAGAAACCCTGCTGATCAATCTTTGCCGGGGCACGGGAATAAAAGGCCTGACCGGAATAAAACCCGTAAACGGGGATATTCTCCGTCCTCTGCTGGAATGTCCGCGCACCGATATTCTCCGGTACATTGAGGCTCATCAGCTCAGCTTCCGCACCGACTCAACCAACAACTCCCTGGATTACCTCCGCAACAAAATACGCCATCAGGTGATCCCCGTGCTCAAGGAAATCAATCCTTCCTTTTCGGAGACCATAACAGAAAATTGCACCGCATTGAGGGAAACGGAACAGATTTTCAATTACGGTATCCACCGGTTACAGGAAGAAATACTGGAGCGCAAAGAAGGCGAAATCCTGATTTCCATAGCCCGAACGCTCTCCTCTCCCGCCCCCTACACCTTTCTATACGAAACCCTCAGGCCGTTCGGCTTCAATAAAGCCCGGATCCGCGACATCCTGAATACCTGTTCGTCCATCCCGGGGAAGCAATTTACGGCAGGCCGCTACACTCTTGTCAAAGACCGCACTTGCTGGCGGCTGTACGAGACACGCCCGGAACCATGTCCTCCCCTGCTGATCCCGGACTGCGGCCAGTACACAATGGACAATCAGATCTTGGAAATCAGCCAATACCCCCGTACAGAAGATTTCAACATCTCCAAAGATCCTGCCATGGTCTGCCTGGATGCCGACAAAGTCGAATTCCCGCTTTGTGTCCGGCATTGGCAAGCCGGAGACTATTTCTGTCCCCTGGGTATGCAACAAAGGAAAAAGAAACTGAGTGATTTTTTCGCCGGCCAAAAATTCAGCGCCAAACAAAAGAATGAATGTTTGTTGCTGCTGTCCGGCGACCAAGTGGCGTGGATTGTCGGCTACCGGCCCGATGACCGCTTTAAGATCACTTCCTCCACTCAACGGATTATACAAATCAGACAATTACACCAAGCTCCCCGCCAATCTTCGGATTTACGGTTTGCAGATGAATAAAAAGAGGTTCTCACGAACCTCTTTTCAAACACACTAACAATAAATTTACTACACTTATAAAGCAATATAATCCTTTTATTTCGCCGTCAAAGATATACATTTAAAACGTTTGCACAAACTTTTTTAAAGGAAAAACCGAATTAAACTTTCATTTTTCTCTTAAAACAGGACTTCAGCTAACAATTCATCCGAAATCACTCCTGAAAATTTTCCACAATCCTTTTGATACTTTTTCAGTAAATTATCATACATTTGTAAACCATAGTCTCAAGCTAAGACAACAAACACTAAATTACGTTTTGCACCCAACCCTTCCTTTTTCCACACACGTATAATCTAAGGGAGAACGCGGAGCAGGGAGGCAACCGACAAACAACATGTTACGAAAATGGAAAAACATTTGTCATTCTCCCAACCGGTATCATTCTCTCAGAAGCATTGTCTTGCTGTAGCGCACCCCCCGGAACGTCCGGCATCTCCGCTCAGTTTCTTTCCGGGGATGAAATCGTTTGAGTGGATTTTTTAACGGGTTTTCACCCACAACCCGCATTAGATTAGAGACTTTATTATAATTTTGGAGTGAAAATAAACAAATTTATAACCTTTAAAAATAACGAAAATGGCAAAGATTAAAGTTGGTATCAACGGATTCGGCCGCATCGGCCGCCTGGTATTCCGTGCAGCAATGACTCGTGACGATATCGAAATCGTAGGCATCAATGACCTGATTGATGTGGACTATATGGTATATATGCTGAAATATGACACCATGCACGGTCGTTTCAACGGAACGGCAGAAGCAAAAGACGGCAAATTGGTGGTTAACGGCCACGCTATCCGCGTAACGGCCGAAAAAGATCCCGCAAACCTGAAATGGGACGAAGTCGGAGCTGAATATGTTGTTGAATCAACCGGTCTTTTCCTGACGAAAGAAAAAGCGGAAGCCCATATCAAAGCCGGAGCAAAACGTGTTGTTATGTCCGCTCCTTCTAAAGATGACACCCCGATGTTTGTCATGGGTGTAAACCATAAAGAATACCAAGGTCAGCCCATCGTTTCTAACGCTTCGTGCACGACGAACTGTCTGGCTCCGCTGACGAAAGTGATCAATGACAAATTCGGCGTTGTCGAAGGTTTGATGACTACCGTTCATTCCACCACTGCAACACAGAAAACCGTAGACGGTCCTTCCATGAAAGACTGGAGAGGCGGACGTGCGGCTGCGGGCAATATCATTCCTTCTTCTACCGGTGCCGCTAAAGCTGTAGGTAAAGTGATCCCTGAACTGAACGGAAAACTGACCGGTATGTCTTTCCGCGTTCCGACACTGGATGTATCTGTTGTCGACGTTACTTTCCGGTTGGAAAAAGCTGCATCTTACGATGAGATCAAAGCTGCCGTCAAAGAAGCTGCCGAAGGCGAAATGAAAGGCATCCTGGGATATACCGAAGAGGACGTGGTTTCTTCCGACTTCTTAGGAGATGCCCGTACCTCCATCTTCGATGCAAAGGCAGGTATCGCCCTGAACAAGAACTTTGTGAAGCTGGTATCCTGGTATGACAATGAATGGGGATATTCAAACAAAGTATTGGAACTGATCCTTCACATGGCCACCGTGAAATAATCCATACCTATGGATCAAAAAGGGGCTGTCTGACAATGAAGCGCCTTTAAAGAAACCGGACCGGTTAAACACCATCCGGTTATAGAAAGAGTCCGGAATCGCCCCGGACTCTTTCCTGTTTTAACCGGACTTCGATTCAACAAAGAACCGTCTCGGACGGTGTAAACCATGTTCGTTAATCGCCCTCAAAGCTGTCAACACTTTTCAGGGATAGGCAGACAGTCATTGGCATACAAGCTAAATTCATAACAAACTATGATTTTTGTTTGAATTTCAGATCCGATATACCTATTTTTGCGGAAATTACTATTGCACTATGAATATAGAAGAGATTGGAGCGGTTATTAAGTCACGCCGGCAAGACCTGCAAATCAAACAGCAGGATTTAGCAGATTTGGCCGGAGTGAATATCAATACCATCGTTGCAACAGAGCGTGGCACGGGTAATCCCAAAATCGAGACGCTGATTGCAATATGCGATGTCCTCGGGTTGCAAACTGTTGTAAAATTAAAAGATTAGGCGATATGAGAAGTTGTGAGATATACGTACACGGAATAAAGGCCGGCGTATTGACCGAAGACGATAAACGTGAGTTCACATTTGCATACGACCGCGCCTATTTGTTGAGCGACAATGCCCAACCGGCAAGCCTTACCCTTCCTCTGCGCACGGAGCCGTATCATTCCCCCTATCTATTCCCTGCATTCTCCAACATATTGTCCGAGGGTGAAAATCGCCAGGTTCAATCGCAACTCCTTCGCATAGATGCCGAGGATGATTTCGGTATTATGCTCGCAACCTGCCAGTTCGACACCATTGGTGCAATAACCGTTAAACCGATAGCGTCATGAAAGAACTTTCCGTATGCCCCTCCACGCTGGAATGCGGGTATAACACCTATTCACCTTCGGCCAGAAAAGCTCTTTTTGACGGTCGGGCTGTTTCACACATATTCTCCGAGCCAAGTCCCGGTAGTGATACTGCCGAAACACAAAACGCCATCAAAACAGTAGGCAGAATCTCTCTCTCAGGCGTACAATCCAAGTTCTCGGCAACAATTGATGCAGAGAATAAGTTGCGCTATACTCGTGGCAGCGAACAGGGCATATACATATTGAAGCCTAGTCCGACCGGCTACCAGATTACAAACAAAGAATTCTGTGCGGCCAACGAACATGTAACCATGCAGATAGCATCACAGGTGTATGGTATCGAAACCGCTGCAAACGGATTGTGTTTTTTCGGTAATGACGATTCGGCAGCCTATATCACACGTCGATTCGATATACATCCCGGCGGGAAATACAACTTTTTCCGACAAGTCGGTGAAGATTCCGGAATAAGTCGGGCAACTTTTTCCCCTCAATCCCCCACCCCGTTCACCCCCCATCCGGTTTTATGCACATCATAACGGCCGGAAATAGTAAATTTATCGTTATTTTTGTCTCCCGGGATACGATCCGCAAAGTGCAGCGGCACCGATGCAAATGCTTTGTTTCAGGTTATGAAACAAGGCGGAATCCCAAACTAATTTCAATGACGATGAATTTGAAAAGTCTGCTT
>CAZMAE010000047.1:0-6062 GCA_964564205.1 uncultured Odoribacter sp.
TGGACAAAACGTTTGAAGATTTCTCTTCCAATCCGATAAAAAGCATCCGGGAAACGGTGTCCTTCTCCCTGGCGGATCGCTCCGAATCGCAGGCATCGCCTGCTGCGCCCTTGAATCCAGGGCAAACCACGCAGGGAACACCGTTTCCAGCCTCAACCGACAATCAGACAAGCAAGAAACACGGTTTCCTGCTTCGCCTGCCCCTCCGGCAAACAAGAAACACGGTTTCTTGCATGAATTCATTCAAAAAGTGGCGGTAATCGACGGATTTTTCGCACATCCATCATTAAAATACGCCAGATACATCGTTTCTTGTTTCTTTTCGGACGGGAACAAGCTGGGAACAGCGTCTCCGGCTTGTTTCACCGCGGAAACAATGTGAAAACGCCATATCTTGCAGTCCCCGCCTTCGTGGCCAAGCCTCGCAGCCCGTTTTTCCCCGTATCCACACTTGAAAACGAAAAGAAACAGGATACCATGGCAAGCGAAGCCTGCGATGTAAACGGCAAACGGCTGTCACGGGCCGGAACGATCTCATCCGGAGGCTTCTCCAGGCCAAATCTTGGTGCGGTCGCCCTGCCGCCATTTCGAAGACCTTTGGCAATCCCTGAAAATAATTTACCTTTGTCTTCCGTGCAGGGGAATCCTTCCGGGCTACGCCCTATATTCAACCCTTGAACGGGATAAGACCTGGCAAGACAACCAAAACAAGGGACAAAGACGGCAAGTCAACCGATAACAATTGTAAGTTAAACCTGAGTCAACTTCGATTAGGGACAGGGTCTTGGAGGTGGCAGCCTAAATCCGGAAAGGACGATTCATCATCCGGGAAAACGTTGCCCGGCTTTTATGAAAAATGAAGCGCGGATGCAGGAATAATCGATTTAAATCCATTTCTTTGCAGAGAGAAGGGATTCGGGCTGATCGATTGAAAGGAAGAAAAAAATGAAGGAGGGATGAACGGTGGCGAGGGGGGTGTTTTGGCAAACGATATGGCACAGCAGAATGGACACAGCGATGACATGATGGAAGCGATTGTCAAAGGGGATAAAAAAGCTTTTGAACAATTGTTCAGGAAATGGTATGTGCGTTTGTGTGTATATACGGAATCCATCGTACACGATCCGGATGTGGCGGAGGATCTGGTGCAGAATATATTCTGCATGCTGTGGGAGAAACGGACTCTGGTCAATGTCCGCGAATCTGTAAAATCTTATTTATACCGTTCTGCCTATCATGCTTCTTTGAATGTATTGAAGCATGAGAAAGTGAAACTGGCTTTTGCGGAATTTTTGCAGAAGCATGGCGAACAGGATGAAAATAATATAGACTGTTTTTTTGATGATCAGAATCACCAGATGTTGGTGCGGGAAATGAACCGGGCAATAGCTGCGCTGCCTCAGCAGTGCCGGGAAATATTTTTATTGAGTCGGTTTGCCGGGAAAAAATCGGTCGAGATCGCAGAGATGTTACATCTTTCTGTCCGTACCGTAGAAACTCAGTTGTACCGGGCGATGAAGCGTCTGCGGGAGGAACTCGGGCATTGGAGGAATGCTGAAATTTTGTTTTGTATTATTTTTTCAAAAAAGTTGTAAGTAATTTCCAAAGATCGGTTGTCATAGATGCAAATGCAGGAATCTATGGACAGTTTTGAACAACTCGATGAAGAACTACAACATCTTATCATTCGTTATCTGGAAGGGGAGATAAAGGAGGAGGAAATCCGGACTTTGCAGCATTGGATGGCGCAGTCTGAGAAAAACTTTTCCTTATTTTCTCAATTCAAAGAGTCCTGGTTGCAAGCGGGGTGTGAACAGCGTTTCCGTACAGCGCAGGCCTGGCAGAAGGTGGAAAGCCGCATCGGAGGCAGATACCGCCGTCTGTGGCTGAGAATTGCAGGCTCTGCCGCTGCTGTGATGTTGCTGGGGATGGGTACTTATTTCCTTTTGAGCGACCGGACAAATTTGAAGCCGGCACCGTTGGTGGCTGAACATATAGAGCCCGGAAGCAAGAAAGCGGTTTTGGTGCTGGGCAGCAATGAAAAAGTGGAATTAGGGAGTGATGCCGCTGATTCTTTGTTGCAGCTGGATGCTTCGGCAAAGCAAGAGGGAAATACATTGGTGTATGCTCACCGTCTCCCTGCGGAAACGGAGGAATATAATCGGCTGATCACTCCTCGCGGGGGTGAATATTCGGTTATTCTGGCCGACGGTACGAAAGTGTGGCTAAATGCCGAGTCGGAATTGCGCTATCCGGTGGCTTTTGCTGCTCACGAACGCAAAGTATATCTGAAAGGGGAAGCTTATTTTTCGGTAGCCAAGCAGGAAGATCAGCCTTTTGTGGTGTGCGTGGGCGAAACCCGGGTGACTGTTCTGGGCACCGAATTTAATGTACGGAGCTATCAGGATGAAGCTTTGGCCGCGACATTGGTACGAGGGAAGGTCCGGGTCAACAATGGCGAACATCACTGTTGTTTATTGCCGGGACGGCAGGCTGTGGTGAAGGCCGGTGGTATTCTGGTCCGGGAGGTGGAAACCATACTTTATACGGCTTGGAAAGAAGGCTATTTTATTTACAGGGAGAAAACACTGGAGGATATTCTGAAAGAGTTATCCCGCTGGTATGATTTCACCTACCAGTATCAGAAAAAGGAATTGGGGGAGATGACGCTGACGGCGAAACTGCGGAAATTTGACCGGGCTGAAGATATTTTTAATATACTCAGAGGTACAGGACGTTTGGATTTTGTCACACAAGGGAAAAATGTGACTGTACTTGCAAGATAGGAGGAGAGGGAACACCCATTTGGCCGTGCGTGGTCCCCTCTCCGATCATAATTGAAAATCAATTACTAACTAAATTTCAAATCTATGAAAAAAAAGCTTAAGGGTATTTGTTATCCCAGAGAAAAAGTGAGAAAATTGTTCCTGATGACGAAACTTTCTCTGATGCTGACCTTTTTTTGCTTGCAGATACAGGCAAATGGTTTTTCGCAGCACATCCGTTTAAGCATCAAACTCGACAATGTCAGTGTAAAACAGTTGTTCGTGGAGATCGAAAAACGAACGGATCTGGCCTTTGTGTACAATACACAGGATGTTGATCAGTTGGGTACGGTAAATGTGAATTTTACGAATGAAGAGATTGAAAAAATTCTGGATTATTGCTTAAAAGACAAAGGGATCGATTACAGCATCGTGAACAATCATGTGGTGATCCGGAGAGGAGAACAGCATTTGCCGCAGCAGCAAGCGCGGGTGATTTCCGGAAAAATTCTGGATAAAGTGACTCACGAACCTTTGCCGGGAGCTACCGTGAAAATAAAAGGCACTGATGTAGGGACATCCTCGGATATTACCGGGGCATTCAAATTGGCTGTAGTGAATGAAAATGCCGTTTTGGAAGTGTCTTTTATCGGATATGTGACGCAAGAAGTCGTACCGGGAAAGACGGATATGCTCACCGTTTATCTGGAGGCGAAAATGACCGAAATGCAGGAAGTGGTGGTAACCGGTATGTTTACCCGGAAAGCGGATAGTTATACCGGTGCAGCCCGCACGGTTAAGGCCGGCGAGTTGGCGAAAGTCGGGAATGCCAATGTTTTGCAAGCCTTGAAGAACATCGATCCTTCTTTTCAGGTTATCGAGAGCAATGAATTCGGGTCCGATCCGAACCGGGTGCCTGAAATCCAGATGCGGGGAGCTTCCAGTTTTACGGATATGAAAGATAAATATCAGACTAACCCTAATCAGCCGCTGTTTATCGTCGACGGATTCGAACAGGGCATAGAAAAAGTAATGGACATGGATATGAACCGGGTGGAGTCTGTGACCTTGTTGAAAGATGCTACGGCAAAAGCACTGTACGGTTCGAAGGGAGCCAACGGAGTGGTGGTCATTGAAACGAAAAAACCTGAAGCCGGTTCGCTGAAAGTGAGTTATACCGGTAGTCTCGATATCCAGATCCCTGATCTGGGTAGCTATAATTTGTGTGATGCCCGGGAAAAGCTGGAGGTGGAACGGCTTTCCGGGGTATATACCTCTTCTGTGAATAATCCGGTAGCCCAGCAACAACTGGATGAAGCCTATGAATTGCTGAAAAAAGAAGTGGAAAGAGGGGTGAATACCTATTGGTTGAGCAAACCCTTGCGCACCGGAGTCGGGCACAAACATTCTCTGAACTTTGAAGGAGGAGACAATTATGTACGTTATAATTTGAATGTCAATTATAACGATGTAAAAGGAGTGATGAAAGGATCCGGCAGGAAGACCTTCGGCGGAGAGTTTATGTTGTCGTATCGCTACAAATCTTTGCTTTTCAGGGAGCAGTTGTCGATTTTGCATAACAAAGCCGAAAATTCTCCCTACGGTTCGTTTTCGGATTATGCCAGACTGAACCCTTATTGGAGGGCGTACAATGAGGATGGAACGGTCAAGGAAATTCTGGGCTATTATGACATTGCCAATCAGCAGGGGACACATCCGATTTATAATCCCCTGATCAATTCGACGCTGAATACAAACAATACCAGTGAGTACACCGATGTGACCAATAATTTTTATATCGAATGGAATGTGTTTAAAGACTTGAAAGCTACGGGACGCATTGGATTTACCCATCGTAAAGATGAGTCGGATGTTTTCTTCCCCCGGGATCATACGATGTTCCGGAAAGAAAATATGTCGGATGAAGAATATTTCAAGAGAGGACAGTATACCAAACAGAATGGAAAGGCATCCAATTTGAATACGGACATCGCTTTAAACTATTCGAAAATCTGGAATAAGCATGTCTTGTTTGCCAATGCCCAATGGAGTATGAGCCAGAATAAGTCTGAATCGGTTACTTTTCAGGCGGAAGGATTTGCCAACAACAAGCTGGATTATATCACCCATGCGCAGCAATACCTTTCAGGAGGCAAACCCTCCGGCAGCGAATCTTTATCCCGGGAAACCAGTGTGCTGGCATCTGTCAACTATTCCTACGATTCCCGCTATCTGTTCGATGCGAACTACCGGGCTAATGCTTCTTCCCTGTTCGGAGCCGATCGGCGTTGGGGACATTTCTGGTCGGTAGGTGCCGGTTGGAATCTGCATAATGAAAAATTCATGGCGGGAGCCGAATGGTTGCAGCAGTTTAAACTGAGAGCTTCGACCGGATATACCGGGTCCCAGAATTTCAATTCCTATCAGGCTATTTCGACTTATAAATACTATTCGGACGAAGTGTATGATAATATTATCGGATCTTATCTGATGAGTCTGGCCAACCGTGAATTGCAATGGCAGAAGACACAGGATAACAATGTCGGTGTCGATCTGACGGTGTTCGACCGCCTGGATGTGTCGTTCGATTATTATGTCAAAAATACCAGCAATTTGTTGACTCCGGTGACATTGCCTCCTTCTGTCGGATTCGCTACCTATACCGAAAATCTGGGTAAATCCCGGAATAAAGGGTTGGAGGCAAGGGTAAACTATCGGGCGATCAGTAATGCTGCGCAAGACCTGCACTTCAATGTTTTCGGTTCGTTGATGCATAATGTCAATAAAATAAAGGAGATTAACGAAGCTCTGAGCAGTATGAATAATGCCAAAGACGGAGAAAAGGAACCCAATTATGATCACGAAACGAATAAAAGCCGGACCACTAAACCTTCGGTAAGGTATGAAGAAGGACAGTCAATGAGTTCCATCTGGGCCGTACGCTCTTTGGGGATTGATCCGGGTACCGGCAACGAGCTTTTCCTGACCAAAGACGGAGAGGTTACTTACACCTGGGATGCCCGGGATCAGGTGGTGTGTGGCGACGAGTTGCCTAAGTTTACGGGAACTTTCGGGTTTAATTTGGATTGGAAGGGTTTTATTGTAAACACCTCTTTTTACTTCCGTTTGGGAGGACAGATGTATAACCAAACTTTGGTGGATAAAGTGGAGGATTCCGATATTCAGTATAATGTCGACCGGCGGGTATACACCGGAAGGTGGACTACTCCGGGACAAAAAGCCGAATACAAAAAATTGACCTATCCGAACTATTTTACCCGTCCGACTTCCCGCTTT
>CAZMAE010000048.1:0-1778 GCA_964564205.1 uncultured Odoribacter sp.
GTCAATATGGGAAGCAAAGGTGACTCCCTCCTCCTTGATTTTCCGCAGGGAAGCCAGGGAAAACACCTGAAATCCTCCGGAATCCGTGAGAATAGGGCCGTCCCAGGTCATAAATTTATGCAGGCCGCCGCATTCTTTGACCAGCTGATCGCCGGGGCGCAGGTGCAGGTGGTAGGTATTGCTCAGCTCCACCTGACAGCCAATGGTTTTCAGATCCTCCGCGCTGAGCGCGCCCTTGATGGCGCCCTGGGTTCCCACATTCATAAATACGGGGGTCTGCACCGTGCCGTGCGCGCAGCGAAACTCCCCCCGGCGTGCCTTTCCCTCTGTCTTTTTCAGTTCAAACATAGCCGACCTCCCAGCCGATATCCATGGCATCACCGAAGTGCACGGGATATGCACTCGGTACGCATTCTTCTCCGCTGATTATACAGAGATGTTTGCCGTTTTGCAAGGGGCAAAAAGAAAACGGAGCAGTTTTCACTGCTCCGTTCAGTCGTATTTTGCGTGGAAATGGGGCGGTTTCTATTCAGTTCTCTCGGATCAACTTCAAGACTTCTGCCGGGGTGTATGCTTCTACCGGGCAATACTGAGAATCAATCAGTCTTGCGTCCCGGGTGGCAATGTAATCAACGCCCTCCCGCTCTGCGGCAAATGCAAACACGGCATCCTCAAAATCATCCATCATCGAATACACAGCCGATCCACAGATGTCACCGTCAACCGTAGCAATATCGAACAGAGTCATCAGGTTTTTTACCGCTTCTCTGGCGGCTTCGGAACCAACTGACTTGCGGGCGATATAGTAGATGTCGGTAATGGCGTTTGCTGTGATAACGCCTACTGCCCGGTCCTCGGCAACTTCCATAAACAGTGCCTGAGCTACTGCTGCTTCCTTGCGGTTGCAGATTGCATCCAGAACAATGTTGGTGTCAAGTGCTATCTTTTTCATTTCAATCTGTCCTCCCGGACCTCGTCAATGTTGACATCGCTTGGGAGGATGCCGAACAACGCTTTGGCTGCCGCTACTTTGTCGGGCTTTGCAGTGGTGAGCCGAGCAATCAGCTTGCCGTTCTTCGTGATGAAAATGTCCTGAGACTGTGCCATCGCCACATACTTGCCGGCGTTCGCTTTCAGCTCGGATACGGAAATCTGGGTCATGTTCATTCTCCTTTCGATCGATATTGGTTTGTTTCTTTACCTATATCTTAGCACATTAGACCTGTTTTGTCAAAGTAAATAGGTCTATCTTTTAAAAAATTTCGACCTATTTCACGGCATCACGAAATAAGCCATTTTCGGATTTCTCCTGCAAGAAATAGTCAAAGCCCAGGACCATTCACGGCTCTGGGCTTTTATGCAGCGGTATACGGCTGAAACTGCATACAGATTTCGTGCTTTTTTATACACTTCGGGTAATAAGTATGTTAAAGATTCTCCAAAACGGACACTCTTTGACATCGGCTCCGCAGGGTCAGATGGGCAAAAGGCCTTGTTTTCAAGGCTTTTTTCGCCATTTAGCCTGATTCTGGCATTCTTTAACCAATGAACATAGCGTCGCCGAAGGAGAAGAAGCGGTACCGTTCCATCACCGCCTCGGCGTAGGCGTTCAAAACGTGCCCCCGTCCTGCAAAGGCGGAAACCAGCATCACCAAGGTGCTTTCCGGCAGATGGAAATTTGTGATCAGGCCGTCCATGGCCCGGAAGGTATAGCCGGGATAGATGAATATGTCCGTCCACCTGCTTTTGGCCTCAAAACGGCCGTCCTCCCCCACCAG